>CAMCZE010000053.1 GCA_945885655.1 Bacteriovorax stolpii
TATGCCTCAAAGGTTATGAGTAATAATGTTAAAGAGGTGGAAGGGCTCCTTGAGCGTTTGCCACGAACCTCTGGTAATTTGGCCATCGATAATATCCGTCCTTCAGCAAAACTTCAAGAATGGCTCACTCTCGCTTCTGGAGATGCGGCCCAAGCTGGTAAGGCCGAAGTATCGGAGCGCCATCTCCTAAAACATCTGCCTCAAATGTTTCCCCAGCTAAAAGTGGATTATAGTAAGTTCTCAGATGCTGCTGAAGAAGTGGAAGTTCCGGCATTTCTCATTAACTTAAATGAGCTTGCGGAGCAGGGGAAATTGGATCCCGTGATCGGAAGAACTAAAGAAATACGTTCTGTTATTGAGATCCTTGGTCGTCGTGCAAAAAATAATCCAGTACTTGTTGGACCTGCAGGAGTGGGGAAAACGGCCATCATTGAAGGTCTGGCCGAACAGATTGTCAAAGGACAAGTACCAGACGTCTTAAAAGGTAAAACAGTTTATTCTTTAGAAATAGGCTCTCTGATGGCCGGAACAAAATATCGTGGAGATTTTGAAGAAAGAATTCAGAATCTTTTGAAATTTGTAAAATCGAAAGCAGGGGAGGTGATCCTTTTTATCGATGAGATTCATCAACTTGTTGGTGCTGGTCGAACTGATGGTGCTATGGATGCTGCAAACTTACTTAAACCTGCTTTGGCCCGAGGAGAACTTCATTGTATCGGTGCCACAACTTCTGATGAATATCAGAAGTATATTTTAAATGATGCTGCTCTTGAACGTCGTTTTAGACACGTGCCTGTAAATGAACCCACCAAAGAAGATTCTGTTGAGATTTTAATGGGTGTGAGAACTAAGATGGAGGCACATCACGGGATTAAGATCTCCGATGATGCTGTTTATAATGCAGTTTTTTTATCTGATCAGTACATTACAGATAAAAATCTTCCTGATAAGGCCATTGATCTTTTAGATGAAGCTTCTTCGGCCTTAAAATTATCAGCAGAGGCGATGCCGGCAAAACTAGTTGAGTTAGAGGGGGATTTGCGATCTAAAAAAATCTATGCCCAGATGGAAAAAGACAACAAAGATCTCAAACAAGAGATTGAAGTCCTTCAGAAAAAATTTAATGAAGGCAAAGCGATATGGGAAAAAGAAATCAGCTCTCTGAAAAAAGTTTCTGAGATTAAAAACCGTTTGGATCGTTTGAACTTTCAGTTAGAAACTGCGGAAAGAGAACAAAATTATGAAGAGGCATCAAAGATTAAATATATGCTTATTCCTGAAACCACTAAAGAGCTTGGAGCTTTCCAGCATGATTGGGTTTTGAGTAAAAAACATATTGCCCAAGTGATTTCTCGTCAGACAGGAATACCATTAGAGAAGATTTTAAAATCTAAACAAGATTCGATTCTAAACATGGAAGAATTCTTAAATAAACGAGTCTTTGGGCAAAAAGAAGCTCTTCATGAAATAAGTGAAACTCTTATTGCTAGTTATGCTGGTCTCTCAGATGAGACTCGTCCTTTAGGTTCTTTTTTATTATTGGGCCCAACAGGTGTTGGTAAAACTGAAACTGCTAAAGCGATCACTCAATATCTTTTTGATAATGAAGAAAATATCATTCGTTTTGATCTTTCTGAATATTCTGAAAAACACTCTGTGGCCAAACTGATAGGAGCTCCTGCTGGTTACGTAGGTTATGAGGAAGGGGGAGTTTTAACAGAAGCTGTGAGACGTAAGCCTTATTGTGTTGTTCTTTTTGATGAAATTGAAAAGGCCCACCCGGACTTTGCCGATATCCTTTTACAAATCCTAGATGATGGAAGACTCACGGATAATAAGGGGCGCACTATCAATTTTAAAAATACGATTGTCATGATGACATCAAATTCTAAAAATCCTAAAGAGGATTTTAAACCTGAGGTTCTGGGACGTATGGATGCTGTTCTTAACTTCCATGCTCTCGATCGAAGCATTATGAAGGAGCTTATCGATAAACAAGTTAAACTTCTCAATGATCGATTAAAATCAAAAAAAGTGCAGTTGAAACTGACAGAAAAAGCGTATCTGACATTGGAAGATCAAGGTTTTGATGGCCAGTATGGAGCAAGACCTTTAAACAGTGTTTTCCAGAGATTGGTGGTTCGTCCACTTTCTAAAAAAATCTTAGAAGGTAATCTTCAGGAAGGGGATATCGTCATGGACTGGAAGGGGCAGGAGATGATGGTGAATTAGTCACCAATCCTGCTGCCAAGCAGGTTTTCATGAAGAAAAGTATTCAGTAGGCTATTTAAATGAATGTTAAATGGTTTGTATTATTGATCTTAGTTTCTTCTTTCTCTTATGGAGGGAGCGATTATTCTCTTTCGGATCATTATGATGGAAAAAAGTTTTTTAATCCTGAAAAGAATGACTACAAAACCATATGGGATCTCCTTAAGTGGTATGTGACTGGAGATAAAAAACCATGGCCTCAGGCTGTGGCCAATAAAGTTTATCCTATGCCTGATCTTGCACCTGATACCAAGGCCGTTGTAACTTTTATTAATCACGCTACTTTTCTTATCAGGCTTCAGGGTTTGACTATTCTTACAGATCCCGTTTTTTCCGAAAGAATGGGCCCCATCAAATTTGTTGGCCCCAAAAGAGTACGTTCTCCCGGAATTAATTTTGAAATGCTTCCAAAAATAGATGTCGTCGTGATATCTCATAATCATTTTGATCACATGGATCTTGAAACGTTAACAAGGTTAGATGGTAAATTTCATCCCATGTTTGTCGTACCTATTGGAAATGGGAAATTCTTAAAACAGCAAGGCCTACAAAATGTCACAGAACTTGATTGGTGGGATAAATTTAGAGTTCAAGATAAAAAAATTCTTCTCACTCCTGCTCAACATTGGTCTAGTCGTAATTATATAGATAAGTGTGACGCTCTTTGGGGTGGTTATATGATTTATGCCGACGGAGTACAAATCTATTTTGCAGGTGATACAGGTTATGGTTCCCATTTTGCGGAACTTAAAAAGAGGTTAGGCCCACCTCAGCTTTCACTGCTTCCTGTTGGAGGTTATAGTCCTCGATCTTTTATGGAAGTGAATCATCTCAACCCGGAAGATGCAGTCAAGGCCCATATTGATCTGGGATCTCCAATAAGTTTTGCTATGCACTTTGGAACGTTTCAACTTTCTGATGAGGGCATAGATGAACCCATTCTGGACCTCAAGGCCGCTATGAAAAAACTAGGTGTTAACCAAGACTCATTTAAAACACTTGATCATGGTGAGTCTTACGCCTATTAGTTTGCTATTGCCGTGATGGTGATGACGTCTTGATAAAGGCCCGAGAGTTTATTATCTATGGTATCAGTAATTTTAAATTTTAGTTGGTACCGATCCCCAACGGTGGTGGTTTCATTGCCGCAACCGATATTTGTAGGAGCAGTGGAGAGATTGGTATTTGATCCATTAACTTTCAGGGAATAATCAATGAGAGCACCCTGAGTGTGTTTAAGGTGTCCATTATTCATAGAAGTGAGTTTCACTTGGTAAGGGGTGTTGGATACAATTCTTAGATCTGCCTTTTTTTCAGAGTTCTGAGTTAGAAATCCAAAATCTAAAACTTTACTGGTCGATGAAGCATCAAAAGGAGCGCCTTCATCAACGACACTGACCTCAATTTTTTTGTTAATGACGTAGGTGACACTGAAAGTACGTGAGGTTGAATACACAAGCAGGTTACTTCCGTGAACGCGGCCATAAATAGAGGCCTGAATGATATCAGTATAATTTCCACTTCGTGGGAAGTTTTGCGAAGCAAGACTTGGAACAGAGACAAACAACCTATTCGTGTAAGTCACATTTCTGTTCTGAGCAATACCATCTATGAATTCATTAGAGTTTGCAGCATCCCCATAATCTTTTAAGATGCCGGCCATATTGATTAAACGATGAATATTGTAATTTATACCGCTATTATTATGCCCAAAAGCTTTCCGTTGGTAAGAGTTTGATTGTCCCTTACTGAAAAATATTCGGTAGTTTTGGCATAATAAATGAGGCGATTCCTCTCCACGCTCAAGAGTGAAGTCATGTTGTATGACCTGCTGATTTTCAGTGATGAGTATGGTGACATTAGGGAAAACTAGATTGAAATCACAGTTATCGGCCGCCCAAGTCACAGGCATGAGAAATATAATAAAAATAAATAGAAAAAGAATTCTCATGGTGTTTCCTTGAGTTGAATTGGGCCAATGTTTTTAAGCCCTCGATCGTCTTTATTAAGGTGAACAGGTGTTTTTTCATCATAACCTTCAAGAGTCAGATCATAATTTCCTGGGTCCACTCCTTCCACAAAAAAGTAACCCTTACGATTTGTAAAAAAAACTTTGTCTCCCAAGTGTCCAACTTGAAGAACCAGAGGTTTTCCATTTTTATCTAAAAGTTGTCCCCTCAACATAACGGCCCCACGTTCTTTTAGTGTAATAAGATGAGCACTTCGAAAAGTAGGGTAGAGAGTGAATTTTTCTTTTACAAGAGAGTAACCATCAGTAAGCATGGTTGGATCAAGTTGAATATCTCGATACTGATAGGCAAGAAGATTACTGAATACGATCTCATCAAATAATCCAGATTCAGATTCTGTGTAAGGAGATGTGGATTTAAGTGCCACTCTCTGCCCTTTAAGGTTATTTTCAGGTTTAAAAATAACAAAACTTCCAGAAACTGGTCTTGAAAGACCTCTTCCCCATTTTTTTTGATCATAAGCAAAGACGAATGCGGAGTTCATACTCAAACTGCCTTTACCATAGGTATGATCATCTCCACGAGGACTGTTGGCCTGAACTCGTCCACCCCAGTCAGCAATGGGAGTTGGCATCACGATATCCATTTCTCCAAACTGTTGGTTTGGGCCATTTTCTAATGTTCCTTGAGCGCGGGTATTATAAAGACGATTCTGGTTATCTTTTAAATATGTCAGTCGAGAGTTTTTTTGTTGTTGATCATACAATGAAGAAACGAAGGCATTTTTTTCAGGAATAGAGATTGTAAGAAATAAAAATGCCACATCATTCCAGACTTTATTTTCATCACGGGTGCGGGCGATAAAAAGAGAAAGATTGTGATAATCAAGAACACGCAAGTTTATGGTTGTATCAAATCCTCGACGGTCACTTAAAGTATTATTTCTCACATCTCCATAGTTCACACCGGCCGAAAATGTCATAAGGTTGGAAAGTGGAAGAGTATAGTTAGCGGCATAGTTATTCTGTACTGCCGATGCCAGATCTAAGAGCGAGTTTTTAAAAAAGTCAGAACGGTTTTCATATCTCATAATGAGTGAATGCGACTGATACCATTTTTGTCCTTGGCTCACGTACTGATAACTTAAACTATTCCCCTGACCATTTGGTCCTTCTTGAATAGACTCAGCATGGCCTACGTTAAAATTTCCTAGGGCCGTAGCATAAATGACTTCAGATCCCAGAAGATTATAAGAAAGTTGGTTCTGAGAATATACAGAAGCTGATAATTCTGAAGAAAGACCATATTGGTAAAAACCAGAAAAAACTTTTCCATCACCATAAACGTAATTTCTTTGAGCATTGTTATCCAGGAAGGGCACACCATAACTTAAATCAAAACGGTCCTCACCCTTGTTCAGTAGATTGATACTGGCAGCTGAACGGAATACAAAAACTTGTTTTTGTCCTAGATCGTCTGTGGCCTCGACCATGATGGTGTTGAGACCATTATTGAGAGGAATATCCTTTGCGGTATAATTACCAGGAGCGAGGTATTCAGTTTTAATCAGTGTTCCATTCACAAAATATTTTATTAAAGAACGAGTCTTGATGGTGAAATTCTGGGTTCCTGTTGGATAAGGTAGGCGATATGGGTTTAAGGAAAAGTTTCTATGGACGTTTACTCCACCCAAGGGACGGCCAATCATGAAACCTTGAATCTGAGGATATACATCACCCACTTGGGTCCGGATTTCATGGCGTTCAAAATCTTTTACAAATCTCGTGTCTCCACGTTGCCAGTTTTGGTTATTAAGTGTTTGATAAAATGTCTGATTTTCAAATACGATGGTATTCATGTTTAAAAAAGAATTGAACTGCCCATTAAAACTATTTCCACCTAAATGATCATCACCATAAGTCTGCTCTAAGCGGTAATTGATAGCTCCTCCGAAAGGAGAAGGGGCAATGGCATCTTTATTTAATTCATTGAGATCCTCTTTGATCTGCGTTTCTTCGCTGGCCCTGATATCAAGACCCAAGACAGTTTCAATCCTGAAATCTTGAGAGTTAAGTTTTATGGGGAAAGGCAAATTATTTGGGCCTATGCGAGGAGGCAGCTTATCGATGGCCTCAAGAGTGTCATCTTTTAGAATAGGATCAAGAACTTTTTTTAAACTTTCACGTTCAATGGTCACGATATCATCGCCATTGACTTCAACCTTCAGATCGCCCAAATATTTTTCACCAGCAAAAAGAGGAATTGTGGCCTCATAACTTTTAGTTTCCCAGGCCCCTATGGCAGGAGAGAGTGATGCACATAATATGAATATGAAAAATAAAGTTTTATTCATCAACTTTGATAACAACCGATGAATCTTTGTTGATGCTAGCTGCATTTATAATTGTGAAGCTACGTTTGCTTTTGGCAAGAACATTTTCTCCCACTAAACCACCCAGGTCTTTATTTTTAAGAACATGTTTTTTATTTTGATGGAGAAAAGTAACGGTTGGATTGATTAACACTTGGTGTTTATTTCCTTTGTTCTCAATCAGAAGAGTTATATTTTTTCCATCACTCTTAAAAGATGTGATTTCCAGCTTTGAACTTACTTCCTTTGGAGTGACGTAAAGAGCGGCCATGTATTTCATGAGCATTTGAATGCCTGACCGTTTTTTAGTTTTATCATCAACCTTTAAGGGTAATTGTTCCGCGATCACACGGAAGGCCTTCTCCTCTGAAATATCTGAGGGGCCATTCCAGTTCACCCTGATTGTTCTTTTCTCTTTGGGAGGAATGATAAGTTGTGGTGGGAAAATTGTGAGTTCAGAGGTTTCTGGAAGATTTTCTATTCCAAATTCATTCATGTGTCTCTCGCTGATGGAGAGTTCAATGGCCATATTTTCAACACCATCATTTTCAATTAAAAACTGTGCGGATTTTTGTCCCTCAGCAAGTTCTATAGATTGAGACATGGGATTGAAGGTAAAGGAAAACAAAAATGGTAAAAAGAGAAGAAGGGCCAATTGGTTCATCCATGAACTCCTGTTAATAATTTATTATACAAGAGGAGGAAAAATTATTGGGATATTAATGTGATTTTATGACTGAACAACAGTTATTTTATAAATCTCTTTTGTGCGTTCAATTTTGAGTTTTGGGCGGCGATGAGCTAAACGATCGTTGGATAAAATGGTGGTTTCAGGAGTTGTACCGTTGTTTCCCCACGTCGTTAGTATACGTAAGGTGGCCGGAACTCTTGCTCTTAATAATAAAACCCCGCTGGCCATGGTATGGAAGGAGAGAGAAAAAATAAAAAGTCCAAGGGCGATTTTACTCATACCTTGGACTTATCGGTCGATACTTAGATAACTTTAGTCGGTTATTTTAGTTAGCTGCAATTGTGAAAGTGAGCGTGTCCACGTAGTCACCGGCAACCATCTGCTCATTGGGCACCCCTGTATATGAGATATCAACATCTTTATTCACTGAAACTGAACTAGGGGTTGAGTTTGTGATGACTACTGCAGAAGATAAATTGATCGATTGTTCGTTATAAGTAAGTGATTAAGGGAACTGTTGAGATCCACCAGATCTCACTAATTTACCTTGATTGGCCGAGCTGATGGTTACTTTGTATCCAGTGTTTGAATTTGATCTCTCATTAACACTGGCCACTTTTGTATTGGACTGAGTAGTAGCTAAGGGCAAATTTGAAGCAACTGGCTCAGCTGTTACAGCGATGCTTAAAACTTGAGGTACGGTGCCCTTAAGAAGGAGAGTAGCGGTAGTGGCCGCCATGGACGTTAAAGTTGTAAAAGCGAAGGTAAGGGCCAAAAATGTTTTCATGAAGTTCTCCTCTTTTTGAGTTAGTTCCTGATTAAGTGAGTTGCATTGGTTATGCCAAAATTCTGATCAATAAAATCAGTTGCTTGGTATGGCCAGGCTTAAGATGGCACCAGTCTTTGGTGTCTCTTCGGCCAGGCCTTGGATATCTTAACCCCACTGGTGCGGCGAGTTGCTTTAGGTAATTTTTGCCGTCAAAAAAAGAGTTACAATCGAACCTACTTTATTGGTACTCATACTCCGTCCCCGGCCTTCTGTGATTTGATACTTTCATCTGAATCTTTGATTGCCTAAGACAGGACCATCATCATGATAAAATTAATGGATAAATTTTCTTGGCGATGATCATACAACTTACGCCATTTACTGAAGATGACATTCCAGTGCTTATAAGCTGGGTAGATAAACCAGGAGCCTCCGATTTATGGGCATCTCGCACATATCCGTATCCAGTTTCAGCTGCGAAAGTTAACGCGCACTTGGAAAAAACTAAACGTAATCCAGTAGAATTATCAGTCTTTAAAATCTTAGCCCCGGACAATCTTGTCGCTGGACATGTTGAGCTTGATAAATTTGATCATCACTCTCAATCGGCCCGGATAACAAGACTATTCATTGATCCCAAATTCCGTAACCGAGGAATAGGTCGTAAAGCTACCGAACTCTTACTCAAACATTGTTTTGAAGATTTGAAATTGAATCGTGTAGAGATCTTTGCGATTGAATCTAATTCTGTGGCCTTGCATCTTTATGAGAATATAGGATTCAAACGCGAAGGTTTCTTGAGAGAGAATATGGTCTTGAGCGGTGAAAGGTTCGGATCTCATCTTTTGAGTATGCTTAAGACCGAATTCATTACACGTCACGAGTAGGCATTTCATCTTCTGTTTCAAAAATAAAATATTCTCACCCTCTCATCGTAACAACCTTGCCAAGCTATTTTCTTAAGAATTAGGTTCTTCTTTTTTTATTAAAATGGAGAGCACAATGGAATCGGTTAAGCAGATAGAGGCCATGATTTACACCATTCGAGGACATCGAGTGATGTTAGATAGCGATTTGGCAAAATTGTATGCCGTAGAAACTGGGGCCTTAAATAGACAGGTTAAGAGAAACGAAGATCGATTCCCGGAAGATTTTATGTTTCAGCTATCAGAAGAGGAGTATGAATCTTTGAGATGCCAAATTGGCATCTCAAAGGATGGAAAAGGTGGAGACCTGACCCTTTTGCATACTTAGGCCATCCGTCCATTAAAACAATTATTCAGGTGAGCAAAAGCTAGGCGACATTTATCCAGTCACTGTTCTCTGCCTTGTAAAGCATGTAAAAATTTCATAAAAGAACCCGTCGCAGGAAGTTTGCGACACTTTGTTTCATAAGGCATTGAGCGGAACACCAATGCCCTTTATAGTTCACTTCATGAAAGAACAAATTGCTCTCCAGCATTTACTCCGGAATAATTTCGTCGATCTTCAGACAAAGAATCCAAGTTATTCCCTGAGGTCATATTCAAAAAAAGTTGATGTGCATGTTGGGGCCCTTTCGTCCATTATGAATGGAAAACGCAAGGTCTCGCGGGATCTGGCCGAACGAATTGCAAGGAGGCTGCTCCTTGATCCCCAGAAACGCACCGAGCTTTTAGAGCTTTTTCCTGAGAAAAAAATCAAAAAGACAAAAGAAGAAGCAGGTCTGCCTGAGCCCCGCTATCTTGAAATTGAGGCCTCTCAGTTTAAGATGATGGCCGAATGGGAGCATTATGCCGTTCTCTCTCTTATGAATTGCCATGACTTTCAAGATGATCCGCAGTGGATTGCTGAGCGCTTAGGAATTTCGGAGACAAGGGCCCTTGAAGTCATCAAACGCCTCTTGCAGCTTCAATTCATCAAACGAAATGCCTCAGACAAGTTAGTTCGAGTGCACTCGGCAGTCAGATCATCAGACGACACGATTAATTTATCCCTTAGAAAGAGCCATGAGGTCACACTTGATCTCGCAAAAGAATCACTGAGTCGCGATAGTGTTCACGAGCGAGACTTCACGTATGTCACCATGGCGATTAATCCTAATCAATTAAGCGTGGCCAAAGAAATGATCCGGCAGTTCCACGACGAACTTGCCGGGGTGCTCGAGACGGGAAAACGAACGGAAGTTTACCGTCTCTCGATGCAACTCTTTCCGTTTACTAAATTACAAATGAATAAGGATAAAAAAAATGAAACTTAAATTAATGTTGGGCATGCTGGCATGCCTAGGAATGGGCAATGCAATCGCTGGAGACAAAGGTGGAAATGGCGGGGGTGGACACCTTTGCTCGAATCCTGATGGATCTTTTAAGACCATTGAAGCATTTGATCTCTATGAAGGAAGAGATCGGTATACCTTAAAAATCCATGAGTGGGATGGACACTCAACGAAAGAGGAAATCGTAAGTGAAAAGCTCGCCCTCTTACGGCAAGTAAGGCCAGGATTTGCCCGGATGGTTCAAGTCGTGATCGAAGATCTACGTAGCCCAAATAGATACTTAGATAAAGAAGGTAAGACTTTAAGTAAAGTCCTCGATTCCCATGAATGGTACGTAGATAATGGGTGTGAGTATCGTCAAATTGTGAACTGGATAGAAGACTTGGATCAAGAGGTGATTATTAGGGACATAAAATACTTTAAGTTGATGAATCCTCAGAGTCAGGCAGCTATAGAAATACATGAAGCGATTTATAAAGTAACCAGGTTATATAAAAAGCGGTTTGAACAGATTGATATAAGTGACTCTTCGAAAGTAAGAAAATTAGTTGCTGAGATTTTTTCTGAAGGCTTCATCAATTCCTTTACACTAGATTCAAAGCTAACTGAGTTAGGAATCATTCAAGGAAGAGTTGAGACGACTGTTACTGTGGAACGTTTTGGCCTGGTTAGAGGGAGAAGCTTTACTATTGTGCTGCCACTGGCCTGTCCTACAGAGAAGATTCAGATCTCATTTAAACATCATGAAGACAGTGGGGCCCATGAGATTCTGTTATCAGGCCTACAATATGGAACCCAAAATTCGGAGAAGGAAATCTTATTAGGTAAGGGTAAAGATTATAGTACAGTCCTTAAACTTGATAGTGACGAATTTTTCTTAAGCAGGAAAAATAAGTGGGGCCAGAAGAAGTTGCCTGCAAAAATGACTTTTTCTGTAGAGGCATGTGGATTTAAAAAATCTGAAGAATTTACGGAGGATTTTTCTAAGTACCATATGCTCTATTATCAATGGCAGGTTCATCGACCACTGCTCTAAAAATAGAGATTAAATAACGAAATTTAAAACCATATAACGAAGGCAAGACCATCGACTGGCGTTGCTATAACTAAAATCCAACAAGGGGTTAAAGATGAAAAATGTATTTGCTATGGGGCTTTTATTAATTTCTTTCGCTCATGCAGCTGTCTATGACTGTGAGATCAGCATGACTGAAGAACTACCTGTGAAAAAAGTCTTAGAAAAAAAGACGGGAAGAACAATTGAAGTGTGGGAAGGATTTCCTGAAGATGAATATGCTCCTATCCGTTCAGAAGTGATCAACGATGTTAACTGTAAGGACGATGGAACCTCTTTCGGTTATAATGGAAACTTCCGAATAGCCGTTACAAAATGTGTATTTAATCATCCAAATTTTAAAGTGAGCTTTGACACTGATAAAGGTCAATGTTTTGTTAATGAAGAGTCAAATGTGAAAGATTGCGTACTTGAGGGGTCAGGACTCCATGAAGTTGCAATGGTCGATAAAGACCATTCTCGTGGGATAAGCATCTTAAGCACACAGTTCTCACTTTATACCACTGAGGATCTTAAAGATTCGGCAAAAAATGTAATGAAAGTGAATGCTCGATTTATGCAAATTATTGATATGGGGCAGAGTAGTTCTACTAAGCGAGAAACTTATGTTGAGGTTAAGAACCCATTGATTTTGCCATTCTTTGAAGTGGATCTTTACCAAAACACAGTACAAAGAAGTTTTAGTATTGTTGCTGAAGATGGAACTAAAGTCACAGATAAAGGCCCATTCAGTTTAACCGGCAAAGGGATTTGCGTTTTAAAATAATTTAAGTATTAAATTGGAAGAAGTTTTTATCTAGCAAGGTTTTGTCAGTTCAAAGGTTGTGAGGCCAGTGAGGTGGTAAAACCTTATTTAAATGGAAAGATATTCAGGAAGTTCTCGTCGATCTTAAAAACCTCTAAGATTTGATTCGAGGACTGCTCTTTAAGACAAAAAATTCAAATAAATCAGGTACGCTTATAAAAACGTACCTTTTTTTATCTATTTCATCTTCTTCCGATAGTGGCCTTTGATAGCACCAATTTGATTTTTGCTCATATCAGTTAAATATGTTTTAAGAATAAAGAATCGATAGATAATCTCTGCAGAAATTAATCTTGCCTTGGGAGTACTAATATAAAGCAGCAAAAGTGCCAAACCAAACTCAGTGATATCGTATTTTATACGCTTAGTTTTGCGTCCTTTTGGCCCTCCTAAGTAGTTGTTTTCTATAATATTTGAACAGAGTCCAAATTTGGACTCTGTTCCTAGTTCAGATTTACATTTTCTGATTGCGCGCAGGACATGCTGATGATTCATGTCAAATTTTTCGGCAATTTTTAGTGAGTCTGTGACAGGTCCAAAAGGGGTATCTCTAACCCAAACATCTCCCATGACATGGTTATTAATTAGATCTTTCAAACGAGGTGGCCGCTTCTCAAAAGGTATATCAATTCTAAAATCATCAGTCATGTTTTTCTCCTATGTTAGTAACAGAAGAGAATAGTCTTTACGCAATAACTCTTCCAGATAACACTTGAATACACTCTCAAGAATTTCAGTAATGGAAACTCTGATCATCGACTCAAAATGTGAACACTAAGACAAAGAATTGTAAGGGCCTGGAGACCTGGCCCTTTTGTCAGTAAAGCGAATAAAATCCATCCAAACAGCCAGTTGGAATCATTACTTTAACGTTCGTAACACTCCTGCGAATTGCCGGTAAAGCTTGGACTCTTCAGAGTTAACTTTTTGTACTAAGTAAACTGACTGTAAACGGTCTTTCGTAGGTATCGGCGTTTCTAGTTCATAGAGTCTATACTCGGGAAGAAGCATCTGATTATGAATCTCCACCACAAAATTTGGAAGATAAGCGACGGCTAAACCTTGCCGGCATAATTCAAGGGCCGACTCCATCATAGTCACTCGATATGCGATTTTTCTCTGAAACTTATGATCTGGCCATCCATCTAGGCCTATGATCTTACTTGGAGCTCCTTCCAAGGGCGAAAGTGGGATGACAAAGGTTTGGTCTGTGATAGGTTTCTTCACATATTTTTTTAATCCGAAAGCTCCCATCTTAATCTTGGTTATTTCAGTAAAATCAAGTCCCGACTTTGGAATAGGTAGGTAAGTCACACCGATATCCACTTTGTTATTTAATATGGCGTCTTCTAATTTACCAGGAATGTACTCGTGAAGTTCCAAAGCTTTGAGGGCAATCGATGCAGTGAGTTTGCGCAGAAAATAAGTTGAGAAGACTTCGAACGTTCCAATGCGAGTGGGCTCGATACTTCCTTTATGTTTCACTTTGTCTGCCACTTGGAACCATTGGGA
>CAMCZE010000054.1 GCA_945885655.1 Bacteriovorax stolpii
GATCCATTTCCCTTCGAAGGCATTAAAGTGGCGAGATCGAGGGAAGTGATAAAATCTGGCATTTGTTTTTTGATCATAACGACGATTCAAATCGTCAATGAGTTGATGGGCCAGTGAGAGGAGGTCTTTATCTTGGTCAGTAGTTTCTGTGTATGCATCTGTAAGATCCCCCAGAATAGCAAAATAAATGTGAGGGTCTTGGTTAGCGAGATATTGTACTTCCAGATTTTCCACTAATCCATGAATGGTACTCTTGTCAATGAGAAGACAAGGTACAACCACCATCGTCGTATCTTCTTCTTGAATCCCTTTTTCGGTTTCCATGCGCGGAAGGCGCTTTGGTAAACGAAGGAGAGTTATAAAATAATTTAAAATACTGATGGAGAAATCTGAAAGAGGAATGGCGACCAGAAACAATAAAAAAAAGGTCTTAAGTGGGCTGTGATCTGACACAGGAAAAAGGGTCAGGATCAGAGAAGAAAAAAAGATCATAAGGAGGGACAAACTTCCAAAATAGATAAAAGTTGGATCTTCATCAATAAATCTGACAATCTTCTCTTTCATAGGAGATTTATAACGAAGTACATCCTCTAATTCAAAAACTCCTTGTTCAATAAGATAATATCCCACATGCATTTGAGTCTTATGGGCAAGCTCAATGGCCTTCTTGGCCACTTGAATTTCTGTGAATTCAGTATATTTAAAAATTCGTTCAATCTCTTTGCGATAAGAATCTCTTGTGGCCTGATCCATTTTTGAATAGGCTCCTTGAGGATCAAGGGCAAGTTCTGGATCAACTAAACTCACGTCTTCAAAAAACTCATGCCAATCAATATTAGAAATAAGACGCATACTGGAAATGATATTTCCAATAGTCACTTGCGCAGCGGCCTGGCGAAAATGTTCAAGTTGAGCAATGTCATTAATACTTGTGCAACTGGACTGTAAGAGGTTTTGAAGCCATTCAAAAGCTTTTGAGATATTTGGATCCTGATCTCTTAAACGTTGGATGAGCTGAACAATAAAAGGACGATTTAATTTTTCTAGTTTACTTATGTGACTTGAGAGAAATTGAACCAGGTGTTCAGACTTTGTATTGGGCCGAGAAGCTAGTTCAAGAAGTTCGTCGGCCAAGACATCGGCCTCTTCTCTTTTATGACGGGCAAAAATGATTCTTTGAACTAAGGGATGAAGTCCTTGGATAAGGGAGATTCTGAATGTAATAGCAATGGCCCACAACTCCCCAATAGTAAGAGGTGTGATTTTTTGGTAAGCGCACACAAATCGTTTGATCTCTTCAAGGTCAAGCCTAGAGTCAGATTTGACCACAAAAGTGTAAGCTATAGCATAGACTCGTGGATAACCTGCAAATTCTCCTTCTTTGACCTTTGGCAACTCATCATAGAAGTTTTTTGGAAGATCTCGTTTAATGCTTCTGAGTTGATCTTCAATAATGTGAAAGTTATCCATGAACCATTCAGAAGCTGGTGTGAGATGCTGTATCGAGAAATGTTTAGTTAAAAAAAGGTAAGCTTCTAATAAATCTTCTGAAGATTGTTGAATTTCAGAAAGTAGATTTTTGCTTTTGTGTTTTCCTTCCATGACTTTAATGTCTTGCGCCAGTTGCGTGGCCATGTTTTCCATCCGCTCCATACTTAGAACATCAGAAGAAAACTGGTCATCATCCAACAAGTCAGATGAGTATTGTACAAAATTCATTGGACCTACATGGGGAAAGTGGGTGGGTGCTGATACATTCATAAAACACTTTTATTGCTAAAGGTCTCGGCACAGTACGGTGCTTTGTGAGGAATGTATCTCGGGGCAACTTCATAGAGAACCCATGTGTCACGAAATTTAGGATAAATTAAACACGTGCATTTCTTGGCAGGTGTCAAAAGCTTGAGCAGTCAAAGGGCCAATTGTGAGGGTTAGGGCCTATAAAACATGGCATGAGGCTTGTAAGAGAAGCGTTAATGACATTTTAAAGGACAACTCATGAAAGCGAGATTTTTTGTTACTGTATCGACCTTTTTGTTTGTTTTAGTTGCTTGTAAAAAAGTTGATCGCAGTATGTATCTTGCAACACCTAGACCAGTGGTGAATACTTCTGAATTCAAACTAAAGGTAGCTGTTGTCAAAGGTTTGAAATGTCATTTGAGTAACGAGAATGAACAAAAAGAAGTCTTTCTTGAATTCACAAAAAATGAAGCAGATGTGACGACTCTACAGATTCACGATTTTTTAAGTGCTTATAAAATACATTTTTTATTTAGTGTCTTTGATGGTTATACGCTCATGCCTGTAATATTACAAACAACCTCACAGGACGAAGTCCTTGAAGGAACAGTACCATTAATCTATAAGGATAAAGCCTTGTTAACGCAAGAAGGTGAGTCGTCTACAATCAGCGGAAAAATCACCTGGAATAAAACTGAGAAAACTGCCGTTATTGAATCAAAACTTTATATTATTAAATCAGACTCAACAGTTGAGATTACCCCATATAAAGAATTGGGTATCATCAATGAGTGTGAGTCTTTTGAAGCTCAGAAATAATTATTCAATCGGAGGAAAATACTCATTTACGATGATAGGTAAGGCCCCAAAAATCAACGATGCCACAAGAGGGCCTATAAATAGTCCAGGAAGGCCAAACATAATAACTCCACCGATAACAGCAAGAAGGCCGATGAAAGGATGAACTTCCACTTCCCCGAGGGATCCAAGAAAGGGACGAATAATATTGTCTGAGATCCCTGATACGACTGCCACTACCATCATTCCAATTCCTGCACCCACTCGTCCCTCAATAAAACAAATGGCACCTAAGAGCGCTGCTAGGGGAGCGGCCCCAATGATAGGAATGAATGAGAAAATGTAAGTGATAAAAAAGACCAAGAAAAAATCACCAACATCAAATATTAAAGCACCAACGGAAACAATAGATGCCTGAAGCACACCAGTTATGATGTTTGAGAAAAAAACTTCTCGGCAGCAAACTTTGAGCATAAGAATAAAACGATCACTATTTTCTTTTGAAAAGAAAAAATAGCGGTCAAAAAGCTGGCGGATTTTGTCTGATTCTTTTAAAAAAAAATAGACCGATAAAATCGTGATAAAACCCAACATGAAAATGACTGGCAATTCGGTAACAAAATCACTGAAGGTTCTTGAAAGAACTGTTCCCCCGTAACTTACGAGACTACTTATTCTATTATCCACAAGAGTTTTATCAATGCCATAGATTGCACACATGTTATCGATAAATTTATGCATAGAAGTCGTAAATCTTAAACTGATCTCACTTAAGTTCGCATTATGTAGAAGATCAGAGATGATACGAGAACCACGGATAAAAAAAGCAACGACAGGAACAAAACCAACGAGTCCAAGAATTAAGCTGAAAAAAACAAGACTCAAGCTACGGGAGAGTCCTTTACGCATAAGGAAATCCACAAAAGGGGAAAGGGCCATGGCCAGAATTCCACCTAAAACGATGGAAATCATAAAAGGCATCATGATATAAAAGGTTAAGCTCAGAAGAATAAAGGAAAATGCTATCTTAAAAAAATTTTTTAAAACGATATTAATAAAAGTTTCTTTCATTGTGTTTTAGTCTCATTTTTTCTTTTAGTTATGTTTTTCAAATTTTAGACGGTTATAAACGAGCATACGGTTGTTTGCTGGCATTTCATGGTCATGAATAAGTTCAAATCCATTTTTTACCATATTGGAGTGCACATCTTCAAATGACCTGATACCCATTAAAGGGTCTTTTTGTTTGAGACTCTCGTCAAAAGCAGCATTACTCTCTGATGTGAATTCACCCTTGTATTTAAAAGGCCCATAAATGGTAGCACGTGATCCTTCACGTAATCTGTGACCTAATAACTTCATAAAAGACTTACATTCTTTCCAGTTCATAATGTGAAAAGTGTTGGCAGTAAAAACAACATCAAATTTAACTTTAGGGAAATCATCTTTACTCACATCCAGTCTCACAGGGTCCTGAATGTTGGTAAGTTTTGCTTCCTTGAACCATAATTTCATGCCGGGTATATTCTCTGAAAGATCTGATGGATACCATTCAAGAAGTTTAAAGTGTGGAGCGAAATAGACTGCATGTTGGCCAGTACCAGTACCAATTTCTATAAGCCGTCGATCTGTCGGTAGAATAACAGTTTTAAGTACTTCTAAAATGGGATCTCTGTTCCTTTCGCAGGCAGGTGAAAATGGCTTTTCCATGCGTTCCTTTTAGGGTTAGTGAATCCCTCTTCTATCATTTGATGCAAGGCTTTCGCCAGCTCTAAAATAATCTTCATTTTTCCTTGTTTTGGATAAAACGTACCGAATCTTCTCAGGGGACCCCATGCTTCTTGCGTATTTATAAGATTTCTTAATTTATTCAGTTATTATACAAAACGGGAATGTTTCATTTTATGCTAACTCTATGATTAAAATTCTATACATTGAAAATGATATTGCGACTCGACATTTAATGAGGGCCCTCCTACCAAAAGACATTGAATTTCATGAAGCAGGGAGCGTTTCAGAAGGCGTTGACCTTTTGCATTCTCATCATTTCTCTCTTGTTATGATTGACCTATGTCTAAAAGATGGAAGTGGATTTGAGTTGATCGAATATATTAAGAAAAAAGAATTCTTTTTAATGCCGATTATTTTTATCGTGACAGCGTCGGATACAGAAGAGGATCATATTAGGAGTCATGATTTAGGTGTTGATGAATACCTGACAAAACCTTTGAGAAGTAATGTCTTTAAATCAATTGTTGAGAAACATCTCAAAAGAACAGAGTTCATCCCTGCTGACATTAAAAAAGTTGGACCGTTGATGATCGATAATAAAAAAATGCAAGTAAAGCTGGTTAATGAAGACAAATTGAAAGAATTATCTCTCACGCTTAAAGAATATAAACTTCTTATTAAATTTACTGATCATCCCGGAATAAGTTTTTCACGACAGCAGTTATTTGAAGATGTTTGGAATTCATGCGAAGAACCCCAGTCTCGTACCATTGATATGCATGTGAGTGCTTTGAGGAAAAAGCTAGGAGACTATGGAAATAATATTTTTTCAGTGCGTGGTAAAGGTTATTCTTTTAATCCAGAACATGGTCAAGAAGCTCCGTAACGAGTGGATGAGTGAATGTAAACTTGGAGGTCGTCTCTGTGAATAAAATACAAATAGCCATGATGTTTTTTTGTCTTACTTCAACGGCATTTGCCCAAAAAATAGAACTCAGGAACAAATTAACACCCATACAATATCACGTGACTCAAGAGAAGGGGACCGAGAGGCCATTTCAGAATGAGTATTGGGATCATAAAGAGGCCGGAATCTATGTTGATGTGGTTTCAGGGGAAGCACTTTTTAGTTCTCTTGATAAATATGATTCTGGAACTGGATGGCCAAGTTTTACTAAAAGCATTGATGAAAAAAATGTAACTATAAAACTTGATATTGATCTTTCTCTTCCACGTACTGAAATAAGAAGCAAACAAGGTGATTCACATTTAGGACATGTTTTTAATGATGGCCCCAAAGACAAGGGTGGTAACAGGTATTGTGTGAATTCGGCCTCGCTGAGATTTATCCCCGTAAAGGATCTTAAAAAAACTGGTTATGCAAAATATCTTCCCTTGTTTGAAAAGTAAGAGGGCATTATGAGACATATTTTTATTTTAGTATTAAGTTTATTATCAACCTTAGTTTTCTCTCAGACAGAGGCGATTTTAAGAGGTACAGATTCCAAAAATATTGAAACGGCTGTTCTGGCAGGCGGCTGCTTTTGGGGTATGGAAGACATTATCCGAAATATTCCTGGAGTCTTGAGTACCGATGTTGGATATTCTGGAGGAGAAAAAAAGAGTGTGAAGTATGAGGAAGTTAAAATGGGTCATACTGGACACGCCGAATCCGTAAAAATTCTTTTTGACCGGAGTAAAGTTAGTTATGAAACCTTATTGACCTATTTTTTTCGAATGCACGATCCTACAACTCTTAACCAGCAGGGTAATGATAAAGGGCCCCAGTATCGTTCAGCTATTTTTTATATGAATCAGGAGCAGAAAAAACTGGCCGAGATGATGATAAAAAAAACAAATCAGTCTAAGAAGTGGAAAAAGGCCGTCATTACTGAATTGCGTCCATTTTTACATTTTACTGAAGCCGAAGAATATCATCAGGACTATCTGAAAAAAAATCCAAACGGTTATACTTGTCACTGGCTCAGATAAAAAGGGGAGGGCATTGTGGCCCTTAATATAATGCCTTTGAAAACATTCATACAATTTATGATGAATGTCTCCAAAGGCTTCCTTCGTTTTTTAATTATGCTTAAATAACTTCCAGTCAGTGTAAATCCCGGCAAGTCTAGGTTGAACTAAACGCTGGTACCGATAGAATAAGTCTGCACGTGGGGCATCTTTTTCAGCGTGCTGAGCAAGTATTGATAAAACCTCAATGTACGATAGGGCCTGCTGAAGAGTCTCAGCATGCATCATCAAACTCTCAATCCCTTTCTGTTCCTGCCATGATTTAAGATTAAAAAGTTTTTCAATGTTTGCAAGATTTTTATCAAGTTGAGGGCGCAAACACTTGATAAGAAGTTTTGCTAGATTCTTTTTGAACTCATAATTAAGTTCAAACATCTTTTTTTCAAATTCATTTTTACCATTAAATAAGGCACCAACAGTTTTTGTATAAATAAGAACTGAAAAATATTTTTGTGGGTTTTTCATCACCACTTTAATCAGATCTTTCATTGCCATGAGGGCCTGAATTTGAGTTGTGCCTTCATATAAAAGAGGTCCAAAACTATCACGATGAAGTCTTTCTGCGTCGTATTCTTGCATGAAACCGTAACCACCTAAACCTTGGATGGCCCTCTGTGAGAAAAGAGTATAAGTCTCAGCTCCATAGGCCTTAACAAGAGGAGTGCGGCGTCTGATAATCTTTTTCGCTTCTTTATAAAGTTTTTGTTCTTTATCGCTGAGGTCATTTGTCGTGCGCTCTTTCATATCAAAATACTGATAAAACTCAAAATGAGACATCGTATCTACAATTAAAGTCCGGAAAGCATCACGTTCAGTTTCGTAATCTTCTAAATTTCTTTTATAAAGAGGGAGTTCTGTTAATGGACGGCCAAATTGTGTACGAGTCTCAGCATAGGAGCGCATGAAATGAAGACAGGCCTCCATCCCACCTAGAGTTTGCATTCCTACAGCAAGACGGGCCTCATTCATTAGGTGAAGCATAATTTGGAAACCCTCATTCTCTTTCCCCATGAGAATGGCCTTTGTATTTTCATAAACCACTTCACAAGTCATTGATCCATGAAGACCCATCTTTTCTTCTATCTTTCCAATCTTATAGTTTGATTTTTTTGTTCCATTTTCATCAATGAATTCTTCGGCCAAGAAAAGGGAAATTCCGGCAAGACCTTCAGGAGCACCTTTAATTCTTGCAAGTACAAGACCTAAACCGCCACCACCATTGGTAATAAAAATTTTTGTTCCGTTGATGTGATAAGTTCCATCCGCCTGTTTAGTGGCACTGGCACGAAGTGATCCAACGTCAGATCCTGCTCCTGGTTCAGTAAGACACATCGATCCACTAATTTCTCCTCGAACAATCTTAGGAATAAGTTTTTCTTTTGAAGCTTCATCACCAAATCTTTCAATCATGTCAGCTATTGATGTGAAAAAACAAATCTGAGTGGCCGATGAGATACAAGCGCGGTTCATTTGACCAAAAGCGATCATAGGCACGATGAGCGGAAGTCCAAGACCTCCGTAGTGTTTTGAAACACCTAGACCAAAAATTTCTAAGTTTTTAGCTTCTTCATAAAGCTCTTTAAGAGGTTCAGTGATTTGAACATGGCCATCAACTAATTGACCAGAGCCGACGGAATCTAGTTTGCGTGCACGTGGAGCAATCTTATTGGCGGTCCAGTCACCGGTGTTACTTAAAATTTCTTCGAAAAAAGAAATGACTTCCTCTTTTGAATTAAATCCCTCTTCAGTCGGAAAACTAGGATAATAGATCGGTATAATAGCATCCCAGTCCACCATATTTTTGAAGAGGTATGACCATTCTTTAGAGTCAGTATAAAAATTCATAATATTCCTTTGATGTCATGATTATACGTAAGCTTGAGTTCAAAACTCAAGGTTAGAATCATAGAGAGTTTTGATATTATTCCTCATAACGCATAAGCTTTCTTTAAAAACTGACTAAGGAAGATGGTTAATTATTCTTCCAACCTTCCGAAAAGTTAGATCTATGCTCTTAAGATCTTTTTTTTCTTTGATCGTGGTTTTTACATTGGTTATGTCCCATTCCTGGGCCACCAATGAATGTTTTCAAATTGTTATTGAAAACAACTTAGAGTCTCAGAACAGTAGTGATGAATTAAATCCTACCTCAATTTCTAAGGTGATTCGAAAAGGGAAACGAAACAACCAGTTCGTTTGTATTGATCCCAATGATGGTAGAGATCGTTATAATTGTTTTTTTTTAACTCGGAATTTTGCTTTTAGACAGGCAAGGGAAGATGCACTTATTCCACTAAGTCAGAGTCCATTTCAAGTTCGTAAGGTTGTGCTCTTAGATGGAAACAGCAGAGTTCTGGATCAAAATGGCCAAACGATTTGGGTGAGAGAGTATTTTTATAAAAATAAAGAAGGAGAAGTTATTGTTATCCAGGAGCATACGCATGGGCATCGGGAAGGCACCCGTGAGGCCGGACAGTTGCCACATTTTAACGTGAGACCAGTGCATGATCTTCATAATGGAAAAGTTCCAGGAACGGCCGCGCATTATAATATTGGAAATCCAGAATGATTTTTTCATGACTTAAAAAAGAATGATGATTTTTTTTAAAAAAAGATATGAAAAGAGTTTTATTCTGAAAGACTTAAACGTGTTGGCCAAGATCGATGATCTCTTACTTCGCCGGGACATGCATCTTGGACTTCAACCCTGAAAACTCAAGTGTGTTAGGTATAATTAAGCCATTTGCGGTGCAAAACTTGAATTTAAAGAGGGGTAAATCTTAAAAAAGAATGTCCTCATTAGACAATACCTGCTAGATTCAACCCATGATGACACCTACAGAAATTTCGTGGCCAGAATTAGGTCTTTCTCCAGAATTATTAACTGTAATTGAAAATGCGGGCTATAAATCACCTACGCCCGTTCAAGCACAAACCATTCCTTTTGCGATTCAAGGTAAAGACGTTTTGGTGTCTTCACAAACCGGAAGTGGTAAAACGGCCAGTTTTGTTATTCCGTCCGTAGAACGTTTTAAGGGCCGTAATGGCACATATATTTTGGCCTTATCTCCAACACGAGAAATCGCTCAACAGACGGGTGCTGTTTTCGAAACTTTTGGAAAACCATTTGGACTTAAAACAGTGGTCTGTATTGGTGGAGCTTCTTTAAGTGAAGAAAAAGAAGCTTTATCATCATCGCCACATATTATCGTGGCCACTCCTGGTCGTCTTTGTGATCACCTCGAGCGTGGAAACGTGTGGCTTGATTTTATTCAATGTCTCATTTTTGATGAAGCTGATCGAATGTTAGAAATGGGATTTGCCAAACAGATCGATACGATCACAGAACAAATTTCAAAAGACCGTCAGACACTAATGCTTTCTGCCACCTTTTCTCCGGTGATTGAGAAGCTTGCTCGTAAGGCCATGCGTGATCCAGAAAAAGTGGTCATTGAAAGAACTGCGGAGTCAGCTCCTAAAATTGATCAACAACTTTTTTGGATTAATGAAGATAAAAAATTGGGTTACCTCATGCAAATTTTGCGTGAAGAGCAAGGTACAGTATTTGTTTTTGTTAAGGCCAAGGAAAGAACTTATCAAATTTGTCGTTTGCTTCAAAATAAGGGTTTTGCCAGTGTGACCTACATCAACTCTGATCTTCCCCAAGACGCAAGAGAACTTGCAGTAGCGGAATTTAAGAGTGGAAAATACCGGGTGATCATTGCAACTGATATTATGGGAAGAGGTATTGACGTTGATGATGTGGCCCATGTTGTAAATTATGATGTTCCAAGTGAAGCCGAAGATTATATTCACCGCATAGGTCGTACCGGCCGTCGTGGACTTACAGGTAATGCTACGACATTTGCTATTCCAGGCAAGGATGATAAGGCCATTAAGGCCATTGAAAAAATGCGTGGAGTAAATGCACCGGAAAAACCTCAGGCCCAGGTACCACGCTCAGCTCAAGGTCAGGGGAGTGGACGTGCTAGACAAGATAGTACTCGAAATGGTGATCGTTCTCGTAACGATAACTCTCGTCATGAGCATCAGTATCCACCTAGAAAACCAACTCCAAGACAAGGTCAGAAACCTCTTGAAGCAAAACCTGAACGTAAAATAGAAACTCCTTTAAGGTCTGAAGCCGGACAACAAGTTCCAACTCCTGTTGTAAAAGAGGGTCTTTTTAGTAAAATCAAACGTATGTTTGGTGGTAAGTAAGGTAAGTGGCCCTGTATCGTTTGTAATGTTACTTTAAATCTATGAAAAATTTTTTTCCTATCTTTGTCCTGATGTTGGCCATGTTCTCCATTCAGTCAGGTGCTTCTTTGGCCAAAATGCTTTTCCCTATTGTGGGATCCATTGGTACCACAACTTTAAGACTCTTTTTTGCGACCTTAATTTTGGGGCTATTTTGGCGTCCATGGAGAACGACAATCCTTCGAAAAGAAATAAAACTTCTTGTCTATTACGGGATGAGTTTAGGTTTTATGAACTTTTTATTTTATCTTGCCATCGAACGCATTCCTTTAGGTATTGCTGTGGCCATCGAGTTTATAGGTCCACTCACTTTGGCCGTGATGTCATCTAAAAAACTCCTCGACTATCTTTGGGCCCTCCTTGCTGCGATTGGCATTTTATTAATTCTTCCTATCGCAGAACTTTCCTCACCAATTGATCCTGTTGGTATTCTTTTTGCTTTTGGAGCTGCCATTTGCTGGGCCCTCTATATTATTTCTGGCCAGAAAGCGGGTAAACATCTTTCTGCTGGAGTGGTGACTTCTTATGGGATGTTAATTGCTACGATCTGTGTGTTGCCTTTTGGAATCATAAGTTCAGGACCTGCATTACTCAATTTTTCTCTTTTACCTTTAGCACTGGGTGTGGCCCTCTTTTCAAGTGCGATACCTTATTCTTTAGAAATGTATGCTTTAAAAAATATGCCAAGAAAAGAATTTGGTATTCTAATGAGTTTGGAACCGGCGTTTGCTGCAATGTCAGGATTCTTCTTTTTGCATGAAAGCTTAAATATTGTTCAATGGATGGCCATTGTTTTAATCATGGTCTCGTCTGTGGGAGTAAGTTTGACTCAAGGAGGGTCTAAGTGACCACGGATTTTTGTTGGATCAATTGTAATAGGAACACCGACTGCTTCATAAATGGTTTTTTTATGAGAACCGATGATGGCCTTTTTTGATTTGAATTCCACATCAATTAAAGCATTACAATTAGCTTTAACTGCAAAAAATGACATACGCAAAAGGGCCTCTTTCTCATCTTCACAATCGGTCACGTGATAAGGATCATTTTTTCTTTTAAGAAGTCGAGTTAGCTTTGTTTGATCCTTAGAGTAAATAATGATCTCGTGGGCCTTCTCCATGGTGTCGTTATAGTCATTAAGAGGACTACTGACTTTTTCATCAAAACAGTTTGAGCAGTAACAAGTGTGCTTGAGTTCAGTTGGAACCACTTTTAAAAAGGAAAAGCTATCTTCATTTAAAAACTGAGTGCAGCTCTTACACATGTGCTCTTCACAGAGTCCACACTGGTAGGAAGCCTTTGGTTTTCGGCATGTTTTACATATGGTCGTTGTCATGAGAGCCAAGTTGCCACGGTCGGTCTTTTAAGTCAACCTCGTGGGAATAAACTTGTTATTCACGGCCTTGGCACCTCATTTTAGGGAAAACATCGAACAGTTCAAACAGCTAAGATCATTATAGATCGTCATATAAAGAGTTTTTTATAAAATAAGATCTATGGCCCAGAATTTAATCTGGGCCGTAGCTTAATAAACTTCTCGGGGGTCAGTGGTGATTTTTGTTTGTGTAAAACCGTAAAAAAGTTTTTTTGAATTTGTCGTTTTAAGGGTCGTATCCTCCTTTCTGCCTTTACGTCTAACGGGCCCATCAGCGATAAAGAGCATCAATGGGTTATTACTAAAACTAAAAGCATGTTTGAATGCAAAACCATTTTTCCATGCTAGGAGTGTAGGAACAAATTCCACTTCAGAATTCGCATTGATATTTTTTGATCCGGTAGAGACATCAAATCCCATACGATAAAAAGATGGATTGTGTGAGGATCCAAAACAAGACATGTTATACATGATCCTAAGCTTCTTTTTCATTTTAGAGACCAGGTCCCGCTCTGCATAGGAGTTGGCCGAAAGAAATTCATTTTTCATGTCTTCAACATCCCAAGCTTTATCAGCAAATAAAAGTTCATTGGGACGGCCATGAAGGGATAAGATAACATCGATTGCACCTATGTTCTCGTTGTCTGCAAATTCCCTTACGTTTAATTTAAAGTTCTCTAACGTTGCTTTTTCGTTGTTGATTATGCGTACTTCTGAATAATGTTTGGAGAGAATTCCTTGAACACTCACTTGAGTGAGGCGCTCAAGAATTGTATACAAAGGCTCTAGTTCTGGGGCCCCACCTGAATCCAGCTCGGAAATAACCAACAAAACACGCTCACTTTTGGCAATTTTTGCATAAGCTGTATGACAAAGACCCACGACCATTAGTCCCACTAAAATAAGATATTTCATCAATTTCTCCTGATTTTTAAATTATACGGAATAAATAAGATTAATCTATAAGCGATCTTATTTGCCGGTTATTCCATAGAAGTTGTTGATAAAGGGTGATTAATTTTTCACACTAGGAGTATCTTTTAATCAAGATAATGGAGGATCAAATGGAAACAACTGAGAAAAAAGAAAAGGCGCCTCGTAAGGCAAACGCAGCATTCATGAAGGCATTAACTCCTTCTGCAGAGCTGGCCGATGTTATCGGAGCAAATCCGATGGCCAGAACAGAAGCGGTTAAGCTTATTTGGGATTACATTAAGGCCAATAACCTTCAAAATCCTGCGAACAAGAGAAACATCTTGGCCGATACTAAACTTCAAAAAGTTTTTGGCAAAGACGAAGTTACAATGTTTGAGTTAACTGGTTTGTTGGGCAAGCACCTTCACTAAAAAAATGACCACCCTTAGGGGTGGTTTTTTTTTGCACTCTTGAGAAATCCTATAATTCCAGTAGATTATTCGAATGATCTTAATTGTGCTTTTACTTTCTGGATCGGTGTGGGCACAAGTAGTAACAGCTTCTTTTGACCGAACCCTCCTTTCAAAAAATCCATCAGCAGCAACCACCCGAGGCATCAGTCAGGTCTCTGCATTTTATGATCTAAAAACTTCTGATACTAAAATTAATGAAGAGCGCTCAGATGGACTTGATGTGCCATGGAAAGAAAATATCAAAATTGATCGAGTGGGTGTCTTTTTTACTGGTGGCGGAAACGCCATGGTGCCTGAATTCTATTTATCGCAAGACAGTGGGGAGCGATTTCTTAT
>CAMCZE010000055.1 GCA_945885655.1 Bacteriovorax stolpii
ATCTTGATAATTGTTTGTTTCAAACAAAGCTTCAAAAGTAATTTGAAAAATACTCTGACCCTCCCTATGATAGTGATGCCCTGGTTTGTGATGAAGTGAAAAACTCATCCCATTTCCATGAATAGCTTGAAAAAAGAGTGGGGCCAAACCTTCGCAGCTATAATTTAAGATGGCCGGTTTACCCTCACGTTGCCAGTAATAAAGTCTAGGGGCCTCATCAAATATTCCGACTAAAGGAAAATCCAAAAGACGAGAATGTGTTACAGCGCCTTCTGTTAATTTAAAAACACTGGTGCACCCAGGAAGAAGACCTTTAAGTTCAGGGTAAATTTGCCCATAATGAGCGGCCAATTCTAATAAAGATAAAAAACTCATATAACGAGAAGGTTCCACACCTAGCCCTTCAGCATAGGCCGCTATGACCTGATCAAAATATCCAGTTTCTTTTTTTTTCATAAGGGCACGAGCTCGGGACACAATGTCCTGGCCGTAACGAAGAAAAGAATTAGTAGAAAGAAGTTTTGTGACCCTGTCTTCCAGCTTTTTAAAGGCATCTTTTTCTTTGATACCCAGCTGATGGACGTGACTAAGAGTATCGCCGGCAAGAGAGATCAGTATTGTTTTCATATTAACCTACGTAGTATTGAACAAGATGTTTTAAGTTATTTGCAAAATCCAAATTAAACACTCGGTTCTCGAGATTTTCGAGCATGTGTTGTTTGCATCGAATGTAAATTTTAAGTTTTCCTCTAGGATGGGCATCACTCATATTTTTTAATTGATAAAGTTTAGACAAAAATCTTACGTGTTGATGGTTCGTGAGCCTAAAAGACTCTTCACGTTTGACATGATTCCAAAGAGTCCACGGGTCATATCTTCCTAATAATAACGCTGCTAATGTTAAGTAGATAATGGTGTCAGATTCAAATCCATCACCAATGAGCACAAGATCATCCGGGATGCCTGTCATGAGAAGAATGTTCACGATTGTATTGAGTTTATAAAATCCCTGGGATTTTAAATCTTTTGTGTAAAGATCCCCCTCAAAAAATGAAAAGATGCTTCTGTAATCTTTCAAAAAAATATTACCTGTAAAAATCTGATGTTTATAAAGCCAATCACGGATAGCGTTTTCATAAAAATGTGGAGAGGCCGAAACGACAAAAGGTCTATATTCATCCTGAACAAGTTTTTTCACAAGATCTATGGAGCTATCAACAGCGGGAAAATAATGAATGGGATTTCTTAGGGAAAGAATGACTTCCTTCATGGTTGAATATCGGGTATCTACCAATGTTTTATCAAAATCGGTCACAAGAATTTTTTTAGGACGATAAATTTTTGTTGGGATAAAACTTCCGATCAAAAGCTCCAGACCTGGGTGAGAACGAGTTTCAAAAAGTTTGATTTTGGCCACTTTGTGTCCTTCAGTCTGAGGAATTTTAAAGTTAAAATTCCCAAAAACATCAGAATCAAAATAACGGATGGTACTTTCTTGATCCTCCTGAGTGAGACCCACAATTTTAAGCCTAAATTCATTGGATGAAAGTAGACCTAAACTCTGAATGGGTTTAGTGGGTACAAAGTCTTTAATGTTTTGATTAAGTTCAAATTTTCCGTGAGAAGAGTACGTCATTGAGGCACGGATATGAATATATTCGTCAGTTTCAATACCTGTAAAATGTACGAGTTTTGGCCGCCTCATGATGCTTATTGTAACCCGATACCAGTGCATTTATGAAGGATAAATAAGCTTGGCTCTCCCTCACTTTTTTGCCAGAATAAGAGTATGTTACAGATGACTCTTATCATTAAAGGCAAAGTTCAGAAAGTTGGCTTTCGTTATAGCGTCGTAGATTACGTTGTATCAAGCCAATTGCCCATTGTAGGTGTCGTACGAAATATGCCTGATGGTTCTGTCGAAGTCGTCGCACAAGGCGAATTGGAGGCCATTAAAGAACTTCATCGCTTCTGTACGAAGGGCCCACCAGGTGCTGAAGTTCGAGAAGTCACTCAAGATTTAATTCGTATCAATAAAGTCGGTTATTCTGAGTTTCTTATAACGGAATAATATTGGGCCTGTTAAGCGTGCTTGATGATGTATGTCATGACTCCATTCTCGTAAGAATTTTTTACTGATTTAGGATCTAGGAAGTTATTGGCCGATAGTCTGGTCGAAAAAGTTTCAACCTTATTAATCTTATTCACTGATCCATCTAAAGCATTGTTGGTATCAGTATAACGGCGATTAAAGTTAATATTGATATCCTTTTTATTCAAAGTCAGAAGAAGATCTTGTTTTGAATATTCAGGTACGCGGACCTTTACTTCCACACGATCTTCAAACTGAGTCATCTGAGGTTGAAGTTCTGTGAATTGATAAAAAGGGTCATCGGATTTTACGACAGCATTTTTAACTTGTTTGGCCAATTCAGTTTTTAGAGTGGCCACAACTTTTTGATTTAAATCATTTAGTCCTTTAAGATCGGTATTATTTTTATTTAAATGATTCAAATATTTTTTCTCAAAAAAAAGATCCTGATCTTTTAAACCTTTTCTGAAGTTTTCATCTCTTATTTCAAGTTGCTTGATATGGTTGTCTACCATCTTGGTCATTTCAGATTGCTGGCGCAGGTTTGTAGAAAATCGCTCTTTTTTCTGAAAGTTATCTTGTTCATATTTTAATTTTTCATACTTCGCCTCATCGGCATTAAAGCGGGTCGTAAAACCTTCTGTTTGATTCTGAATTCGGCCGCGATGAAAATCTTCATTCTGGAGTTTTAATTCAGTAAAGCTTTGATTGGCCGTTTGTAGGCTGTTCTGACCTTCAGAGTTGATCTTCTTGGCCTGATTATTAAATTGATCATTCATGTCATCAAGATGCATTTGATTTGTCATATGCATGCGTTCCCGATCATCACTTAGCTTTTGTTCATCCTGGGTCTTGGCATTAAAATGAGTTTCTTTAAGATCTTTGATTTCTTTGTCAGTCATCTTTTTTGAGATCTCAAGATTCTTTTTCATCTCTTCAAGGACTTTTTCCTTTTTTAGACCCTCATTGTTGAGCTGTGTTTTATGAACATATTGCACATCAACGATATCACTTTCTTGGGCCTTATTGAGTTCGGTCTTATATTTTTGGTGATTATTCACGAGATTTTTAACTTCACTGTCCTGACGACGTCTGATGCCATCAAGCTTCTGATTTCCGGCCCTTTCCGTATCCTTTATTGCTGTCACTGTTTAACCTCCTTATCATATGGATGTTCACAAGTCTGAAGGCCTCTGCCTGTGTAACCTGGACAAATCCAAGTGCGAAGTAAGTCCACACTCACTAAACTTCCTCCATGATATCTTTTGAACATTTGAGGGTTAAGTGTAGAAACAAGATACTGGGCCTGGGCCTTTGTGGCAGCGGCATAGGGATCGTTTGTTTTTACTAGGTACTGATATGCCCTGTATTCCGCAAAAGCGGAATGAAACGGAAATAAAATGAGTGAAGCAAAAATTGCTTTAAGCATCTTTAGTGCAGCTCCCTTAATCGGTCTAGGGCACGGTATTCAACCATCTTCATAAATGATAATACAAAATCTTTTCTTTCATCAACCTTGAGGGCCTGGATGGCCGTTTTTTTTCTTTCAATTGAATGGTGACATTCAATTTGTCTATATACCCTGTGAACTGTTTCAGCAGCACTAGAGAATGACATCTTTTTAAATTGTTGGGTATCAGAGAAGGATTCATGAATCCAGTCCTGATAAAAAAGAGGGAAATAGCCGGAGCTTCCTGCCTCAATCAATTGATCTAACCCACGCGCATCCTGCATCTTTCGCATATAACTCCTTTTTCTCTCTTCTATCTTAACTGGAGAGTGATAAGATGGTTGAGAGGGTAGCTTTTGCCAGGGGGAAAAGATGGACACTAAGGAAGAGTTTTTTGTACCGGATGAAGTGGCCGAGTGGATAGGACTAAAAAAGTCAGAATACCTTTCGACCCTCATTGAACTATCGATTCCAGGAGATTTTGGCTTTGAAGAATACCATCAATTCAACCATTTAGTTCCTGATACGATCCAAGATCCAGATAAATCTTTTGAAGATGAAGCAGATAGTTATGATCTTCGAACGTATGTTAAAAGTTACTCAAGGCCGGTTTTGTTCCATCAGGTTGTCATAGGGATAATGTTGCCGGATTTAAAAAACAAAGCAGAAGTGTTAATTCCTGTTTTATGTTTTGTGTCTAAAAAAGATGAAATTGTAAAACGATTCAGCGTGGGTAAAGTCCTTTCAAGGCACACGCTAAATTGATTATTTTAATTGTTCGCAGTTAAGTGGGGATGCTTATTTCCACTTTTTTCCCTTTAAGGTCATCCTTTTATTTTATGCCCCATTTCATCCTCAAATGATTAAAGTCGTTTAGCTGACTTTAAACGAGGCACTCTATTTGTAGATGTCCTTGGGTATGAATAAAAAACCTGATCAATTACAATCGATCCCTCCTTATTGCCCAAATTTTCGCTGCCAATTTCATCATGGAACTGATTATAAGTTTTATGTAAAAAATGGTTGCATCAAAACCGAGAGGCCTCCCACCAAAAATCAGCGCTATCTTTGTAAGAGTTGCAAGACCCAGTTTTCCGCTAACACTTTTACACTGGATTTTAGGAAACGAATCGCTGCCATTTCTGAACAGGTTTTGCATTATTCGATGAATGGGATGAGCAATAATTCTATCGCAAGACTCCTGGATGTTGCTGAAGGCACAGTCCGTACTCGATTAAAAGAGATGGGCCATCAGTCACTGCTGTTTGAGAAGGAGCATTTGCCAGATAAGTTAAATGAGGATGTCGCCTACGATGGATTTGAGACCTTTACCTATTCGCAGTTTTCACCTTGTTACGTCAACACCGCTGTCGGGAGCCACTCGATGTTCATCTACCACAACACGTTTTCTCCTTTAAATCGCAAAGGGCGTATGACAAATGATCAAAAAATAAAAAATCAAAATCTCCTTAAGGAATTTGGACCTTACCCTCGAGATTCGGTCTTTAAAGAGTCGCTTTACGTGCTCAAAAATCTTGCTTTAATCGGAGCGGGGCGAACCCTTTTTACAGACGAGCACAAGTCTTATTTAAGAGCAGTTAAAAGTTTTGATTTTAAGATGAATCATCAGACGATTCACTCCACGGTCAGACGTGACCCCTCAAATCCGTTGTTTCCGATCAATCGTCTGCATAATCTTTATCGTCATTTTTTTTCTTCTCAACATAGAGAAACGATCTCGTTTCAAAAACATGAAGCAGCTCTATTAGAAAAGATTCAGCTCATGAAGATTTATCGCAACTTTATGAATGCAAAATTCGTTAAGAAGAATAAGTTTGATCCTCATGCCCATGAGTGGTCGCCCGCCATGTATATTGGAGTGGCAGATAAGATTTTAAAATTCAGGGATATTTTTGGCATACGAAGAATGAGAACTCAAATCCGACTGGATTCTAAAGAAGTTTCTTTTATGAACCGGCAGTATCCGTATTCAAGACAAAAAATAGCAGCATAAAAAAAATCCCGCTCAAAGGCGGGATCTGTACTGAATATTATCATCAGTTAGCTGCGAACAATTGATTATTTCAAACGAATATCGACATACGAACTGGCATTTTGAGTTTTAAATTGAGCACAAAGATTATCTCGGAACTGAAGAGCGTAGGTGTTGCACATAGCATTTGTGCGAGCACCATAAGGGCATGCCTGACTTACGTAATTTGCATAGGCATTCATGCAAGCAAAATAACCCGTTAATAAATTCTCTTTCATCACCATCACGCCGTTGATGGGATAAGACCCAAAACCTGAGCGGTTTTTATATAGTTTTCCTATAAGAGGGACGTTCTGTGAAGTCAGCGTACATTGTGGTTGTCCGATGTAGGTGGAGCTTCCTGTCGTCTCTTTATATGTGGGTATGAGGCAAGTTCTCATTGATTGATCAGATAGACTTGGGCGAAGTTTGAGAATAGTTTCATCTTGAGTATTTTGGCAAAGTCCAAAATAGCCTAAGGCCTGAGAATAGTATTTATCCGCTAGATCACAGCTTTCAAAACCAGGAGATGCAGTAGTTGCACTAGATCCTGTTGTTGTTCCAGTCGTGGTTCCAGTCGTGGTGCCAAATGAAGATCCTGCAGTGGTTCCAGTCGTATCAGTTGAGAGGTTATTTGTTCCCACTGATGTTGTTATTCCACGACCTCTTTGAGGGGAATCACAGCTTGTGAGAGTCGCTAATAAGAGAATAAAACTTATATTTTTTTTCATAAAGCAGTCCTTGAAACTGACACTTTCAGAATACTATTCGGCTGTTTAAATTCTTTTCATGAGTTTTTTAAATAATACCGATAAATATGTATATCAATAGACCTATTTCCAAAGGCTTGAATGCGTTGGGTATTTCTCATTCTTTTCCTTGTATTAGGGGTCGCTGGCACCTGGGGATATTCATTTTTAAAAGAGTATCCTTTTAAGCAATACATGTTATGGATTCAAGGCAAGGGCGCAAATCGGTATTATTCTTTATCACAATACAAGTCACTTTATCTCAGGCCCCAGGCAATGGATAAGATGGCCCCTTATCAGGAAGACTATGTTCAGTTATGGAGAGACTTTCCTATAAGTAATTGTCTTATTCCTTTACCGACAAGACATCCTCTATTTCAAACCATTCCCATCATTGAGCTTAAGGATGCAAAACATGGCCCTCATTTGGGCATGATCATTATTGAACCAAGTCGTAGGGAAATTTCTCGCATCTATACAATGCCGACTACTCTTTATCGGGATCACTCTTTGGGGCAAGATCTTTTTAAATTACCGTTTGCTCGAAATCGTATTCTTAAAAAAAACTTAGATACAATATGGAATGATATTTTTAGTTATCAGATCATACCTCAAGAAAAAAATATTGATGACATGCTTTATGATCTTTATATCCTTCACCTAAGATCTAAAATCTTACCCAGAGGAACTGTTCGTTATGGACTCTTATCCCCTGGAAAAGCAGTGATTGAGCTTCTTTCTAAAGATAAGGATTATCAAGTTGAGCTAGCCATAACCCAGAAGAATGGGAATATTTATTCGTTTGTCATAAAAACGGAAAAAAGCAATCCAGACTCGCAAAAACTGAGATCAAAATTTTTTCAGAATATTTCATTTATGCCAATTGATAGTTCTATGGGGAAAATTCTTTATACAGAATTTAAGCAACTCAACTTTGCTCGCCAAGTTGATCAAGAAGGTATGCTCTACCTCTTCTCGGCCTGGTCGCAGGATCTTGGGAATAAAGATCTTGTACGGGATATGGTGTATTATCTTGAGCGTGGAAAAAATAATGGAGAACACCTCAAGACTATTTATAAATTTGCTTTCGGACGTTACGGGAAAACATTCACAACAAGAAAAAGCTTTGATGAAAATGATGATCCTAACATGGTTTTGCAACGAAAAATCGAGATTGAAGATGTTGACCGGCGCATGGAGATTAACAATGCTCCAAGAGTAAGACCACTAGGGCCAGAGTTAACTTCAGAGGAGAGAATGAATCTTTATCTTAAGAAGGCCAAAGAAGAAGGGCCAGCTGAAGAAAGTGAAGATATGACTGTTCATTAAGAATCAAAACACTTAAATCCTGCAATCAGCACATCAGTCAGAATCGGTTTAAGGTAGGCCACTTTAGAGGCAATGAGTTCTTTAGTTTTTTCATCCATGTAAATACGTCGATTGATTTCAATTTGAATATTATTAGTTCTGAAACGATCCACAAATTCGGTCACAAAACCACCGATGTAAGGATCATTGGGCCAAGTCTCGTGACCATGTCTGATGAATTCTTGTTGAAAGAACTGAATAAATTCTGGTGTACAGGTTTTGCCATTTCGATCACTCACGCAAAAATCAGGTCTTGTCATTTTCTGATTTGGATTTTGTTTCATGTGATATTCAGTGGGAAGGGAAGGCATACTATGTAGATCCACCATAGAAACGGGAGATTTTTTTCTTTTTTCAAGATCGTTTAGAGCAGATTTTAATAATTCAAAATATGGGCGATGAAAAGTTTCAATGAAACGTTGTGTTTCTTCCGCATTAGGATCATTTGTGACAAGCTTTTTTCCTTGAGTATTGTTCTTCCAAAAAAGCACACAATTATTTTCGGCCCGATTAAGGTCCACACAGATTCGGTGTACGTGTGCCACTACCACAGCGATCCCAGCTTTTTGCAAAACAGGGATATCAATGAGCTCATTGACCTTAAAATCGACATCTTCTTTGTAGGCCCTAAGATCTCCACTGAGATACTTTTCAAATACTGAAGGTATGTCCTCTCCCGAATGAGGAATTGAAATGAGTCCACGAAAATCTTGACTAAGCGGAGCGTAGAAGTCAAAAAGTGGGTTTTTTTGCGGATGAGTTAAACTAAACATATGAAAAATTTACCACAAATAGGCCATTTGCGTCCACGAGTCTCTTTCTAAAACGAGGGCAATTGGTTTATAAATGCACGATCATAAAGAGGTTTCTATGAAATTCCCTGGGCGTCGCAACACCAAGCACTATTTTCCTGTTGAAGATAAACAGCGTAGTTCTTTTGATGACGAAATCAATCGGCCTGGAAATGTATATGTGGTCGGTATGGATCAACTACTCGTTGATATTGAAATACCAGTCGATGATGAGTTTTTATCAAAACATCAGTTCCAAAAAGGTGAATCTTTTATAATTGATCATGAACTCGCTGATAAGATCTATTGGGATTACAAAAATCGAGGATTGATCACCGGAGAATTTCCTGGTGGGGCAGTGGGAAATACTCTTCATAACTTTTCTATTCTTTCTGATTGTCCTTCAGTTGCTCTTGGGACCATCAATAAGAATATTGAACTTGGTGATTACGCGTTTAAATATATTTGTAATACGAGCTCGAAGGTTAATCTCTCCTACCTTCAGCCGTGCCCAAAACCGATGGGAAGAGCTTTATGTTTTGTGGGTCAAGACAGTGAGCGCACATTTGCTATCAGTAAAGGGTGTATGAATGATCTCTCTGCTGAATTTATTCCTCAAGATGTGATTGAGAAGTCTGCGGCCCTTTTAATTTCTGCTTATACGCTTAGAGATGAAAATTCACCTATCTTCCAATCTACATTCAGAGCAGTGGAGATCGCAAAGGCCGCTAACGTTCCCGTCGTTCTTTCTCTTGGTACAAGTGGTTTAGTGCAAGAAAGAAGAGAGTTACTTTTAGATTTTATTCCTAGGTATGTTTCGGTGGTCGCGATGAATGAGTCTGAGGCCATGGCATTGATTGGTATTGAGGATCCACTTCTTGCTTGTGAGAAATTTCTTGAAATGTGTGATATGGTTCTTCTTACTGTTGGGGCCAGAGGTTTATATCTAGGAGCACTCACTGATGCCGAGCAGTGCCGCGCTACTAAAGAGCCTCTTCATACAAAATCTATTGTTGAATATAATAAGTTTGAATATTCGCGTGCCATGAGAAGGGCCGAGTGTAAGGAGATGATTAAGACCTACACTCACATCAATCCTTTCCGTGGTGGGCCCCAAATGATTAAAAATACTAATGGGGCCGGGGACGCTGCCTTGTCAGCAGTTTTGCATGATTTAGCGGCCAATCTTTATCACCGTCAGAAAGTACCTAAATCACCTAAACATGTGGCAGAGTTTCTTACTTATTCATCTATCTCTCAAATAAGCAAATATGCAAACCGTGTTTCTTTTGAAGTCTTAAGCCAGAACTCCCCACGACTACTGCGCGGACTACCAGAAAGAGAAGATGGACTTGAGGAAGCATACTGGGCAAAATAAATCATGGCCCAAGATCAAACTAAAAAAGAGGCCCTGTTTAACGAAGTGAAAGGTTCACTCTTTGAATACCTCGTGGCAAAACGTCTGGCCTTCCTCAATCAAGATGAGTTGAGGTTTCATAAGTCCTTAGACCGCAACTATCTCACAGTCCTTTCACAACAAGATCGAATGGTTAGGCAGTTTTATCCTGAGATGTTGAGCTTTCTTGAAACCGTTTCTAAAAAAACAGCAGATACTATTCTTCCTTATTTTAAAGGCAACAAATTTTCTCCTCATCTTACAGGTAAGTTTGCAAATACTCATTCTTCCAGAGAACTCCATGAGGCGGATCTTTTGATAAAAACGGAAGAAGGTCTCACCCCTTTAAGTTTAAAGTTGAATAAAAAAAATGCTTATGTGAATACGAAGAGTGGAGGTATTAAAAGTTTTTTTACTCATTATTTTCCCTTCATTGATTCAGAAGTTCAGCAGAGATTTTGTCAGTTGGTGGACCTAGAGTTTAACCGCATGAGTATCGAACTTCATGCTTTTCATGATTTAGAATATCCCGGACACTTTAATCTTTGGGTGCAACATGGTTTTTCAGAACTTCCAGGGGAACTCTCAAAAGAAGAACGTGCTATTTTAAAAAGATACTACGCTCGCATTGCTTACGAAATTCATCACATTATGACCCAAGCTCAAAAACAAAATGCTGAGAACTTTTCACAATCACTGGCCCCTCTCATGGGATTTGGTAGTCATGAAATTGTTCAAGTCATTTGTTTTCATGAATTTAAAACTTCCCATGAAGCAGAGGTCATTATTCACCCTTACAAAGAGATTGGCCCTCAGCTAAAAGATGCTCGTATCATGGCCTTTCAAGAGATTTCTTCTGTGGAAGTTGAAGTAGGGAATTGGTCACTGCAAATCAGAGTTAAACCAATGAATAAGTTTACGACTACAGCGATTAAAATGAATTGTTCAGTGAAAGTTAAGCGGCCCAATGACGTTTAATACTTACGGCGTCGAACATTTCCATTTCAAATTCAAAATTATTTCGTGTGACGAGACAGTAGGCACAATCAAGCCATAAAGAAGTGGAAGCTGTAGCGAGATAAATAGTTTTTTGTTCACAGGCCTTCAAGAAAACTTTTTTAAAATTTTGAATCATAAGAGGAGACATCAGATCTTCATTAAAATCAATAAGAAGAGTTTTAGAAGGAGTCACAAGTCCCTTTACAAGACTGATAATGAACTTCTCCCAGGCCGCAGCTTTTTCAGTAGAAAGATGAGGGTTTTTAATAAGATTAATCAAGGGCATCCATTCAGCATCAATAGACTTACATGTGTCTTTCCATGTTTCTCCACCAATCACGATTTGTAGATTTTCCCAAAGACTTAAATGAGGGATAAGTGAGGTATGAGCTTCAACATAGGCAAATGTAACAAACTTACGCACATGATGAGTGCGAACTAATTGAAGAAGGTCCTTTAAGACGTTCTGATCTTTTTTATCTTTATTATAAATGAATAGTCCGTAAGGGGTCTGTTGTTCCATTGTATAATTTATCGACAGAAGTTCATAGAACCTTAAAGAAAAGTCTCGTATACTATTGATATGGATATGAAACAAAAATTGCATGATGCTTATAAACCTGATTCCGTAGGCCGAAAAAAAAGAATTGTTGTCGGTCTTTCTGGTGGAATTGACTCCATGGTTACGGCATATCTCTTAAAAATTCAAAAATATGAACTTATTGGAGTTACGGTCGTTAATAGTTGGGATAATTATCAAGGGAATCAGTCGGATACTTTGTCCTGTTTAGTCACTCCTGAAAAAATTGAAATGATTCACGAATTCTGTCAACAATTAGGCATTCCCCATCAGGTGGTAAAATCTTCCAACGAATTTCAAGAAGAAGTTGTAGAAGGTTGGGTGGCCTCACGTATGGTAGGAACACTTTATAAACCATGTTGGAACTGCCATGGACTTCGAATGCGAATCTTGTATGAAAAAATGCTTCAACTTGGTGCGGACACCATTGCAACAGGACATTTTGCGAAACTTTATTACCATGAACAAAGCAAGTCTGTATCAGTACATACTGCCAACGATGAATTAAACGATCAGTCTGCCCTCTTGTCACGTTTACCAAATGATATTTTAATCAGCCTCATGTTGCCTCTTTCTGATCTTCAGAAAAAAGAAGTGATAAAACTGTCTGAAAATTTTGGTTTAAGCTCCCTTGATAAAAAAGTGAAGATGCATCAATGTTTTACTGATGGCCCAGAAGCGCTTAAGTATTTAGAAGAAAAAATTCCTGGAAAATATAAGGCCACAGGAGAAATTTTAGATAAAGAAGCTGCTAATAAGTTTGGAGATCACACTGGAGTCTATCGGCATGTTTATGGTGGAACTATAGACACTCTCATGCAGAGAAATATTTCGTTACTTTTAAGTAAGTATTCAATTTCTGATAAAATTCTCACGGTTGATCATGAAGACAGTTTCAAAAAAACAAAAATCATTCTCCTTAATTGTGAAACGCCTGAAGATACTTCATGGCCTGAGCCTTTTAAGGCAGTGATTCAGTTAGGTGAGAACTTTGTTGATTGTTGGGTCTACCCTAAATCTTTAAAAGCAACCTTCGTGGAATGGGAAGGGCCTTATAAAGTTTTAGAAGGCGATATTGTTTCCGTTTATAAAAAGAAAGGTAAAAATTCCAAAGTTTTTTTTACCGGTATGGTCCGTCATTTACCACCAGAACCTATTGTCGAATTAGAGGATAAAAATGTTAAAAAGTCTGATCATTCTCGCGATTTGTAATTTTCCTATGCTGGTTTTGGCAAAAACTCCAGCAACCTATCATCAGGTTAGAACTGAACTACAAAAAACATATTCTAAGGAACTGGTGAGTTGGGTCAATGGTCTTGTTAAGGCCAGTGGGCCCACACGTATGGTGGGCCGGCCAGGGCATACAATGGCCCGAGAATACATTGAAGAAACCATTCTGAAATTGGATGCTAAAAAAACAGGAAAGATGACATTGTCGACTTTCGCACCTGATGTTAATGAGGCCAAACTTTTTTATCAAAAAGATTTTGATAAAAAAGTTGAAGGAAAATTCTCAAAACAAAGTCCTGAGTATTTAAAGTGGTCACTTTTCACAACACACATGAAAGAGATAAGTGACCAACTAAAATCGAATCAGGGCGAAAACATCATTTGGGAAAAAGAGGGACTTGATATGAACAAAGTCCTCGTGGTGACGGCCCACTATGATACGATTTCTCATCATCCTCAAACACTTCTGGTTCAAAATGATGTGCCCATGCCTGGTGCTAATTATAATGCCTCAGGAGTTGCTGTGGCCTTAGGTCTTATTCAACATCTGGCACAAATGGATCTAAACTATTCAGTTCAAGTGGTTTTTCTGGATTGGCAGGGAGTAGGATTTTTAGGCTCTTACCATCATGCTCAACAATTAAAGTCTTCTGGAAAAAAAATATTAGGAGTCATTAATCTCGAAATGTTGGGACAAGACACAAGCTACTTTGATAAGACAAAAAAAATCGGCAACATGAGTCTTTATCTTCGCCCAGTGTCCGAAGAAGAAAAATTTGCCAAAAAGCTTGTTGAGCACGGCTCTAAGATTGACTCTAAAGTAACTTTTGAGATGAGAGCAAACAGTTTTGAAAACTCCGATAATATTAGGTACTGGGAAAAAGATTTAGTCGCCGTGACATTTTCACAGAATTGGGAGGATGATTTTAATCCTAAATTTTACCAAACCCCACTTGATACTCCAGAGACCC
>CAMCZE010000056.1 GCA_945885655.1 Bacteriovorax stolpii
GTCTTCTAGAGACTTGGTTTAATGACATCATGGTGGATTTTAGTAAAAAAAATCAACACCAGCTTGTGGTTGAAGTAAATACTCTTGATCAGCTTAAGGAAAAACTTCATAACGGAAAATACGATCTCATCTTCACGACTGAAAACATACAAAGTGATCTTGTAAGTTCTCTTAAGTTGTTTGAAGAAAAAATGGTCCTTATCAGTAAATCAGAGATCAATCCTAAAGTGGCCAACGAGTACCCATGGATCGTGTATTCAGATCAGGATCATCTGTTTCATTTATTTAAAAATCGCTCACACAAAACAATTGTGGTGAATTCAATCACGACGATCTTAAAACTTGTTCGTAAAGGTGTGGGGATTGCTATTGTTCCAGATCATACCGTTGATCCCGAGATGAAGCTTCATGCCTATGATCTTAAAGGCCTTACTAAACAGCACATTCATCTTTCAAGCCTAAACTTTAAGTCCATGCCCGAACACATGAAAGAGCTCGTGGATGTCATCAAAAAACGCTAAATCCAAGGATTAACCGACTTTTTTGATCTTATCAACTTCTTCTACTTTAGAAGTTTCTAGGTGGTAAGTATGCCTTGATGAAGAAAAAAACTTTTTTTCAACTTTTCGAGTTAAAGAAATCACTCCCACTAATGTGGAGGTCGTAAAGAGGGCCGCCGGGCCATGCCCTATACCAATTAATATCCCGATGGCCGCTGTAAACCAAATCCACGCCGCCGTAGTAAGGCCCGAAACACTCCGTGAGTTATCATGGATAATCGTACCAGCACCCAAAAAACCCACTCCAGTGACAATTTGGGCGATAACCCTTGGCGTTTGTGACACCATCATGGGCCCGGCAATAGTTGGGATAGCAGTAAAGAGCATCGCACCCACACAGACAAGAATCTGAGTCTTAAAACCTGCAGGTGAAAAATTCATCCTTCTCTCAAGTCCTACGATGAGCCCACAGACGACAGCATAAAACATTTTTAAATAGATATAGTGAAGAACTTCAAACTCGGTCATAAGTTTCCTTTCTCGTGAACTTATCGACTGCTTTAAAGGAATCTTTACAAGGGCACACACAAAAAGACTTTAAAAGTCAGATCCTTCAGATCTTGATCTTTATAAATCTGGGCAATTTTGACCTTCAGGTCAAAATTGTCTGGACATTTTTGACCTATAGGTTAAAATGGGCTACATGCGCTATATCCAACATTTTGTAAAAAACGACTTAAAAAAGAAGATGGTTTTTATATCAGGGCCTCGTCAATGTGGTAAAACCACATTGGTCAAAGATCTTATCAAAGGAACAAAATCCCTTTATTTAAATTGGGATGACATAGACCATCGCCAACTCATTCTTAAGCGTGAATGGTCAGATGAACAAAAAATTATTGCTCTCGATGAAATTCATAAATTTTCAAGATGGAAGAACTTTCTTAAGGGAACATACGACACCCAAAATGAAATCCATCACTTCATTATTACAGGCAGTGCCAGACTTGATATTTATAAGAAGGGTCAGGATTCCATGCTTGGAAGGTTTTTTTCATGGAGACTTCATCCTCTCTGCTTAGCGGAATTAAAAAACAACCTCAAAAATAAACAAACACACAATCTCGATGATCTTTTAGAATATGGTGGTTTTCCAGAACCATTTTTCTCCCGTGATAGTGTCTTTTCTAAAAGATGGAGGAAAGAAAGAATTAACCTCATCTTCCGTCAAGACATCCAAGAACTAGAAAACATCAGAGATATTTCACTGCTTGAAATATTTTATTTTCAATTAACTGAACGTGTGGGTTCGGAAGTCATCCTCTCCAACATTGCTCGGGACATTGAAATTGCACCTAAAACGGCCAAGGCCTGGCTTCAAGTTTTAGATAAAACTTATACACTTTTCACAATTACTCCGTATTCAACAAATATGGCCAAGGCCATAGTGAAGGCCCCTAAAGTTTATTTCTACGACAATGGTGAAGTGAAAGGTGACATAGGTGCAAAATTTGAAAACCTCGTGGCCAATCATTTACTTAAAAAGATTCACTACCTAGAGGATTCAACAGGAGAGCGATACGAGCTTCATTATTTAAGAGATCGAAATGGGCATGAAGTCGATTTCCTCATATGCAAAAACCGCACGCCTTATCTTCTCATCGAAGTGAAGGTCAGCGACACGGCCCGCTCCTCTTCTCTATTTTACTTTAAAGAAAAACTTAAAGTAAAACATGCCATTCAACTCGTAAAAGATTTTAAGGGCATTGAAACTAAGAATGGTGTTTCTGTGATAAACGCTGAAGACTGGCTTTCACGGGATTTAAATTGTGATTTACACACATCATAGAGATTAAAGTTGATGATCCATTTTTTTCTTAGGAGCAAAGTGATCATATGAAATTTTTTATGTGCAAATGACAAATACGTTCTATTAAACTTTTGTTTACAAACATAGAACAGTTTCTTCAACTCCACCCAAGAAGTACGTGATACTTTCTGGGTGGTTTTTAAACTACTTAACGAGCATCAACGACGTCTTACACTTCGCAGAAAGCTTCTCTTTATTTTCTAACAAACAAGTCTTTAAAGGAGCAAATTCCGTGTAACTCTCGCAGCCTTTAATCTTAGACTTGTCGTCCTTACAAGAATCCATCACTTGTTTTGAAAGATCTTTCACATCCGCAAATGATTCAGGCATCTTTGGAAACTGGGCCAGGGCAGAGAAAGAAACAAAAGATAAAAGAAGCATCATTTTCATTTTATAAATCCTTATGAATTAAATGGGACAGCTGACTTTACCTGGGAGTATTTTCCCATTCTCACAGACGGTCACTTGTATGAATGTTTTTTTTGGGAAATCTTTAAGTGAATAAAGATGCTCAATCACGGCCCCTGAGTTTTGGCCTTTCTTTTCAACGTAAGGCCATTTCACCTTCACACCTAAGGCCTCCACCCCACTGCCAACTCCGAATAAAATACCACTCTCATTTTGAGAAGGAAGTCCGCCTTGGGAGTACTCAGTCCATCGTTTTTGAACGGTTCTTTTTTTACCTTTGCGAGTGTAGAGCATAACCATGGCGCCTAAAGCGTGGGTGTTACTTTTGTTTCCACTCAAATGAACTTTGATTATGCGTTTGCCTGCAAGAGGAGTTTGGTTTTCAAATAAGTACAAACGTTGAGCGATGCTCGCCTGACGGATGTTATTCTGAGAGGTCAAGATATCTGGTCTGCCATCGTTATTTACATCAAGCACGATGGTTGAGGCGGGATTGACGATATCAATACCTACCTTCCCGGCCACATCTTCAAAGGCATGGTTTTCTTCTTGTTGATAAAGAACGAGACGTGAAAACGGTGGGAAGCCAGAATTATCAACAATAATGTCGATCTGGCCATCAAAGTTATAATCAAACCACACACCTCTTCTGTCACCTTGGTTCCAAGCTTCGCTGGTCACATCACTCACATACTCCGTTCTTAAAAAATACGGTGGGTATGTTTCTTTTGAGCCTGTGAGAATGCTTGAGCGGTCCACGGCTTCGTTATCGTAGGCATGGGAGAGTTCACCCAAAAAGATATCCATGAGTCCATCATCATTATAGTCAGTGCAAGCGCTGAAAAAACTTCGTCCTCCACCGGTTGGAACTAAACTTCCATTGGCATCTGATCCATAGTTTGTAACAGGGGCGATGTCTTTGAAGTATCGCTCGCCTGTGGTGGCCTCTAAGGAATTTATCCACATTTTGTTAGAGTGGCCGGCCGATGAAACAGTTAAGATATCTGGGTAACCATTCTGATCCACATCACATGTGGAAGCACCATAAGTGGGTCTGGCATTTGGCGGGTATAAGGCTGATGATGCTTTTATGGCCTCGTCCTTAAGGAGTGCAGTGGACTCAGCGAACTTACCCTTCACATTTCTCAAGAACCTGTCGGCCACAGGAAAGTGCAGGCCATTTTTATTTTCAAACCAATTAGAAATAAATAAATCAGGCCATCCATCCAGATCAAAATCCAAAACAGTCACGGAACTGGTGGGTTCAGCTGGAAGATTAAGTGCTGTTGGATCTTCTGTGAATGTTAAAAGTCCCTTCTCGATTTTTCCGACATAGTACTTTAGTGGCACCTGCCCCACTTCACTGCGCTGGTTGAGTACGCCGGAGATGAGATCTGGTACTTTATCTTTATTCATGTCATAAAATAAAAGATATGAAGCCTTGAAGTCTCCGGGCAGTGGATCATGGGCCCAGAGTTCAAACTTATTTTTTTTAGCGTTAAATATATAAAACTTAGGGCGGGAATAATAATTCTGCAGGAGCACAACATCAGTTCTTCCATCAAAATTTAAATCGACGGCATTCATCGCAACGGCATTGAGATCACTTAAACCATAGTCATTGGTCTTATCTAAAAAGATCGTGGCCGCAGGATTGGTGGGTGTGACGGCCTGCACGGCCTTAACGGCTGAAGGGGCCTGTTGTTCAATCTCTGTGAGCTCTTTAAGTTCAGCAGCTTCATCTTCCTTAGGTTTTTCATAAGGCATGACAGAACTACAACCGATAAGAAAAAAAAGGCCCCAACGTAGGGGCCCTGAAGTTAATTTAGTAGTCAATGATGTCAAATCCGAAACCGTCTCTTTCGCAAACAGCTTTAGAAATTTTTGGAATAAGTTTGTCATAACTTGAGCTCAATCGTTTGTAGTTACGAGTGAAATTCTGACGGCTATCACGACAAATAAGTTCCGTCATAAGAGTCACGTACTCTTTATCTTTTTCAGATACATCAGCGCGGTTAAGGATGGCCGTCGTGCGTGAAAGCACACATAACTGAGCATAGAGTTCCATGGTCATGTTAGCAATTCTCATCTGCGGAAGTTCGTTCCCAATGATGTCTTTGCCATATTTCATGATGGTATTTTCCACGGCGATGGCAAAATCATTAAGGGCAGAAGAAAAATGAGCAGCATGAGTCTCAAGGCTAGGGTGAACTTTAGTCAACGTTTTTGAGCCCACGTATTTGTTGATACGTTTTTTAGCAAAGTCTGAAAGCATACCTACTGACTTGATAGGATCATGAAGGAAAGTAGAAGCGTTGCTGATTTTACCTAATTCTTTAAGTGAATCCGCAGGTCCTTTGATACCAGAGAGAGCTGTGAAGATTCGTAGGATTTCGTTTGTTCCTTCAAAAATGAGGTTAATACGGCAGTCACGCATGATTCTTTCATAAGGATACTCACGCATATATCCGTTACCAGCTGCGATCTGCGTTCCTTTATCTATAGTGTCCCAAAGTTTTTCAGAACAATAGACCTTACAGACAGCTGATTCATGGGAGTACTCATGCATGCCTTGAGTGATTTTTCCAGTCGTCATATATACCATAGACTCAGATGCATAAATATTGGCAGCAATTGTTGTGAGTTTTTCTTGGATCAACCCAAAATTTGCAATGTAATCTCCGAACTGTTTACGCGTTTTTGCTTGAGCAGTAGCAAGTTTTAAAATCGCTTTCATTCCCCCAACTGATCCAGAACCTAAAGAAAGACGGCCCGTATTCAATACGTTCATGGCAATTTTAAAACCTTTGCCAAGTTCGCCGATAATATTTGTGGCAGGAATTGTCACTTTATCAAAATAAACGGCACGAGTTTCAGAAGCTCTGATCCCCATTTTGTCTTCTTTTTCACCAAATGAAATACCTTCACGCTCTTTTTCCACGATGAAACAGGTAATTTTTTCCACCATCTTACCGCCTTCATCGTGTTCTGTTTTAGCGAACACTGAATAAAAGCCTGCCATTCCAGCATTTGTTATCCAAAGTTTTTGACCGGTAATCGTGTAAGTTCCATCATTGTTTTTTGTCGCCTTTGTCTTAATTGAGTAGGCATCTGAGCCAGAACCAGGCTCAGTTAAACAAAAAGAAGCAAAACATTCTCCCGAGGCAAGTTTTGGTAACCAGAATTTTTTCTGTTCTTCATTGCCTTCGTTTAAAAGGGCCTTATATCCAATTGATTGGTGAGCACCAAGAGTTGTTGCAATTGATCCATCATATCCAGCGATCTGAGAAAATACCCGAGCATAAAGGGTGGTATCTAGTCCTAACCCTCCGTATTCTTCACCTACTGCGAGACCACAAAGGCCCAGATCGGCCAAGCCTTTAAGAACTTCAGGGGGAATTTTACCTTCTTTATCCATTTTTGCTGAATCAACTGTCTGACAAAATTTGTCAACAGCATCGATCATGGCCTTGGCCATTTCGATTTGTGATTCACTGAGATGAGGAAAAGGAAACACTACTTCTTCTTGAACCTCTCCATAAAACATATTTTTTACGATGGATGGGATTTCTTTTGTGCTGTCGTGATTGGACATAACATTCCTCTTTAAAAAAGTAATAAAATCAAGATTATTATAAAGGTTCCATCGAATTAAAGTACAGAAAAACATCAGATAAACTCAGTCGAGTACCAGACAATAACGCTTAAGCGTTATTCATTAGGGATAAGCTTGCACATAATCCCAATTTTGATGACAATAAATTGATGATAAATAAATTCAAAGACTTCGTTAAAAAGAAGTTGTCACGCAAAAAGTCAAACGACCTTTCTGATCAAGATGAAATGCTTGAACAAGAAGAGTCATATGAACTTAACCGCAACTCCACTGATGATTCTACCGGTGATGTTTCATTAATGGCCCCTAAAAGAAGTTTTAAAGAACGTCTTGAATCCACCATGGCACAATTAAAATCGAAGATGCCAGGGATAAGAATGAAGAGCTTTAAGCTCCCAAAAAATATCTCGACCAACATTAGTGATGGGGCCCCACTTCTTTCCCCAAGTTTAAGTCGAAACGTTGAACTTTTTTTAAGCCGTGCTTCAAGAGGGCCTATTCATCAAGTGGCCATGGTCGCTCTTGTCTGTGGCCTAACCTATTCTCTAGGAACAATCACCGCCTTGGTTTTGAAAGGCTCACCAGAAATTGCTTCGACAAAAAGCCATATGGTTTCTATTTCTCTTGAAAAAGATTTTAATGCCATGACTCTTAATCAGGTTAAAGGCCAGAATATCTTCCGCACCAATGTCAGTAAAAAAACGAACAAAATGGCCGATACCAAGTGCGAAGAAGCTCAACAGGCCAGTAGTCTTCCTATTAAATTAGTAAATACTATTGTGCTTCAAGATGAAGTGAAGTCACTGGCCTCCGTACAAGTGCGTGGAGGAAGAGACTTACGAGAAATTCGTCAAGGTGATAAGATTGATAATATGGCCGAGATTTTTAAGATCACCCGCCTTGAAATTCTTATTAAAAATTTAGAAAATGGTGTCTGTGAGTCTGTGACATCTTCAAAGGCCCAAGAAGTTCGTTCAACCATATCAGTTATGAATCCCGAAGCAAGCCGTGAGTTTAAGGCCAACAAAAAAATCCCGGGTATCGAAAACAAGGGTAACAAATTTGCCATTCAAAAAGCACTTCTAGATGAAAAACTTAAGGATATCGCAAGTATCCTAACCCAGGCCCGTGCCATTAAAATTCAAAATCCAGATGGTACTCTATCATTCAAAATGACGGAGATGGATCCAGCGGGGATTTTTCCTTATCTTGGTTTACAAGATCAAGACATCATCACCGCAATTAATGGCAAACCTATCTATGATATTAACGAAGTAATGTCCCTCTTTGGGAGAATTAAAAATGTGGATAACCTCTCACTCGGTATTAAACGTGAAGGTATGGATTCAACCCAAGAATATTCCATAACGAAATAAGGAACGGCCAATGAAGACAAGATGTCACAACAAACGTTTCATGACTTGGGTCATATTTGCGGCCATGATGACCGCCAATATGGACGCTCAAGCTCAATTTAACAAATACCGATCGCAAACTCGATTTAATCCTGATGATGCAAATGCTAATAAAAAAGCCTCTGCACCTCCAACGGAAGCCACAACTCCCCCTGACACTGATGCCATGTCTGCTGAAGATGCAGAAGAACTTTTAAAAGCGGCCGGAAATAAAGAAGAGGCCATAGATGCTCGGCCAGACGCAACTGCGGACAATGATCCTTTTGCCGATGACAAGGATGATGAGGCCAACGAAGAAACTTTTGGTTCACGACCTGGACCGAATGCACCCATTGATAAATCTAAAGTTTCAACTTATGTGAACCTCAACCCTGAAACTGCTTTTGGTCCTGAGATCGTGCAAAGTTTTGACTTCCCTGATACTGACATCATGGAAATCACTAAACATATGCAAAAACTCACAGGGATTAACTTGATCCTTGATAAAGACGTTAAGGGAAAAGTGTCCATCATCGCTCCTACTCCTATTACGGTAGGTGATGCGTGGAAGGCCTATCTGGCCGCTCTGAACATGGCCGGATACTCTTTAATCAAAACAGGTGCCTTTTATAAAGTCATCAACGCTCGAGACATCCGTTATACTCCGACAAAAATTTATACAGGTAATTACACTCCAGATACAGAAAACTATGTGATGAGAGTGATCTCTCTTAAACATGTTTCTGCCGCTGAAATTGCACGAAACTTCCGTCCTTTCATGAGTCGATATGGACGAATCATTGATATCAAACAGACCAACACCATCATTATTGCCGATACAGGTTCAAACATTAATCGTTTGGCAAAAATGGTGAAGTTCTTAGATGTGGCCGGACATGAAGAGGCCTTACAAATCGTTAAAGTGAAAAATTCATCTGCCCAAGAGATTGCAAAACTACTCGATAATATTTTAAAAGGTGGCCAAGGTGGAGCTACTGGAAGACCAGGAGCTGCTACTCCTCGTTTTTCAAGTGCTGGTGGTGGAACAGAGTCTACCAGTTCAATTTCTCGAATCATTGCTGAACCAAGAACGAACTCCATTATCGCTATGGCCAATGCCGAAGGTGCTAAGCAATTACGAGAGTTAATTAACAAACTGGATGTTAAACTTGTATCAAGTAGTTCTAACCGCGTTCATGTCTATTATTTAAACTATGGGGACTCAGAGGAATTATCAAAAACGCTTTCAAGTATTGTGACAGGTAACACGGCCAAAGATGCTGGTGGCGCTAGTGGTGCTTCAAGATTTTCTTCCGTTGCAGGACCTTCTGATAATCCTATTTTTTCTGCTGAAGTTAAAATCACTTCTGATAAAAACAATAACGCTCTTGTAGTAACAGCATCACCCACTGACTGGTTAACACTTAAAGATGTGATAGGACGCCTGGATATTCCTCGAGATCAAGTTTATGTGGAAGGTCTTATTTTAGAGGCCAATGTTAATAGAGAAAAAGGTTTTGGAGTTGAGTACGTTGGTGCCTATGGACAAGGAAACGCTCAGAGAGCTGGTTTTACAAATCAAAACTCGGCCTCTGCAGGTTTATTAGGACTACTTTCTTCAGGTGTTCCTACATCGGTGGGTAACTTTGTTGCAGGTGTGGGTTTAGGGCCATCAAGAACAATCACACCAACTGGTGCTAATGGTGCCGCTGGTACTCCAATTAGGGTCAATGCTGTAAATGCTTTAATTAAGGCCATTGCCACTCACGCCAGTACCAACGTTCTGGCAACTCCTCAAATTTTAGCTCTAGATAATACAGAGGCCACTTTCGAAGTTGGTGATACAGTTCCAGTCAGAAACACAACCATTGGCCAAGGTGGTGTGCAGAACTTAAGTAACAGTACACAGGAGGCCAAGCTTTCTTTAAAAATTACTCCACAGATCAATAAAGTGACTCGTTTTGTGAAATTAAAAATCAATCAAAAAATTGATGACTTTAAAGAAGCTGCTCAAACTGAGGGTCTCGGTTTACCAACAACGACACGTTCTGCGGTTACCGAAGTCATGGTAAGAGACCGTGATACGATCGCGATGGGTGGTCTCTTACGTGACAGAGAACTTATCAGTAACACAAAGATCCCAATTCTAGGTGACATCCCCGTTCTTGGTTGGTTATTTAAAAACAAAACCAGAAGAATTGAAAAAGTGAATCTTCTCTTTTTTATGACTCCTAAGATTCTTGCTCCCTATGCTAAGACAGCTTCTTCAAATACGAGAGAAGTTCTTGAAAAAAGAGATAAGGGCATGAAAAACATGTTCGACGAGGATGAAGTAGATCCAAATGCGAAACTCTCTAAAGAACTTAAAGTGAAACTTGATAAACAAATTGAAGGCCCTTTATATGACCTCACCGATGCTGATCATTATAAGAATTTAAATGATGATTCAACTCGTTTAAACGTTGAGGACGAAGCTGAGATGGACACCCCTGATTACCAAGATATTAAAAAAGCGGTGCAATAGTCATGAATATTAATCATGAGGTTATGGAGAATGTTGAAATCTCCAAGGAAAAAATTGGAGAATTGCTTGTTAAGCATACATCCTTAACTCGTCAACAGTTAGAAGAATGTTTGGAAATCCAGCGCGTCGAAGGTGGACTCGTTGGAGATATTCTTCTTAAAAAAAGTTTTATTCATCCTCATGACTTAATTAAAGTTGTTTGCCTTCAGATAGGTATTCCTTATCAAGTAGATATCAAAGTTGATGATATTGACCCGAATACAGTTAAAGATCTCTCGATTAACTACGCTAAACACCACGAAGTACTCCCATGCATGGAGACCGAATACTTTGTCACCATCCTGATGAGTAACCCGTTTAACTTCAACGTCGTCAATGATCTGCATATGATCTTTAAAAAAGAGATCAAAATTATCTGTACGACTCCCCTTCGAATTCAAGATGCCATTAACCGTGTTTATGAAAAGGCCAATCGAAATATTGTGGACTCTATCGAGGATGAGGAGTTTGAAGAAAACTTAGATCTTGAAGGACCTATTGATATCTTAGATGCTACGGCCGATGAAGCTCCTGTTATTCGTTTTGTGAACTCTATCATCTTCCGTGCCGTTAAAGAGCGCGCTTCCGATATTCACATTGAGCCCTATGATCGTGAAACCGTTTATCGCTTCCGGATCAACGGGGTCATGAGTGAGATTCTTCGGCAACCGAAAAAAACTCATGCAGCTGTTTCTTCACGTATTAAAGTTATGGCCCGTTTGGATATCGCAGAAAAACGCCTCCCTCAAGATGGCCGTATTAAAATTAAAATTGCCGGTAAAGATATTGATATCCGACTTTCGACCATTCCTATTCAGTCGGGCGAAAGAATTGTTATGCGTATTCTCGAGAAAAACAACACGGCCCTTCGGCTCGAAACACTGGGATTCAGAGGAAAAGTTCTTGAAGGTTTACAAGATTTATCCAGTCGAAAACACGGAGTTCTGTATGTGACAGGTCCAACCGGTCACGGTAAAACAACCACCCTTTTTGCACTTTTAGATCGAATCAACTCTCCTGATAAAATGATCATTACCGTGGAAGATCCAGTCGAGTACGAGATCCCAGGCATTTCTCAGATTCAGGTGAATCATAAGATTGAACTCTCCTTTGCTGTGGCCTTACGTTCGATTCTTCGTCAAAACCCGGATGTGGTGATGGTGGGAGAAACCCGAGATCAAGAAACAGCAGAGATGGCCATTAATGCTTCATTGACCGGTCACTTTGTGCTCTCTACTCTTCACACCAACGATGCCTCTTCAGCTCCCACTCGATTGATTGATATGGGAGTGCAACCATTTTTAATTTCATCATCACTTATTGCTGTACTGGCCCAACGTCTTGTGAGAACTCTGTGCTCTTCTTGTAAGCAGCTCACAAAACTTTCTGATTTTGAAAAAGTCGTTTTGGATGTAGATGAAGTGCCTGATCATGTTTCCATCTTTAAACCAGTAGGCTGCCCACGTTGCAGCAACACCGGTTATTCTGGACGAACAGTGGTGTCCGAACTTCTTCTTATTAACGATGAGATTCGTGCCCTCATTATTCAAAAGACTGATGCGGCCACCATTAAAAAAGCTGCCGTTCGTGCTGGAATGAGAACTCTTCGTGGAGATGCCTTAGATAAAATTTATGAAGGAATTACTTCTGTGGAAGAAATCATGCGTGCCATTAACGCTGAAGAGGCCGAATAATATATGCCTATATTTTCCTACAAGGGCCTTGATAAAACTGGCAAAGAAATAAAAAGCACCATTAACGTTGATAGTGTCATTACTGCTAAACAGCGTGTGAAAGCATTAGGCATCATGCTGATTGATATCCGTGAACAGAAGGCCCAAGGAACCAGTGGTGGCTCAAGCTTTTTCCGTATGAAAGGCAGTGTGGGTGTTGATGATTTAGCAATGATGACAAGACAACTTGCCACTCTCATCAAGGCAAAAATCCAAATCGTCGAGGCCTTAAGTGCCCTCACCGATCAAGTTGATAATGAAAATTTACGACTGGTTCTTTCGGATCTAAAACAGAAAGTTAATGAAGGGGCATCCCTTGCCAAGGCCCTTCAAGATCATCCAAAAGTGTTTAACTCCATTTATTGCAACATGGTAGAGGCCGGAGAAGCTTCGGGAACTCTTGAAATCGTACTTATTCGATTAGCAGATTTTACGGAGGCACAAGTACGCCTTAAGAATAAAATCCGTGGTGCCATGACCTATCCCGTGATCATGGGAGTGTTTGGTTTTATTATGATGAATGTTATATTCATCTTCGTTATTCCTCAGATTGCTAAGATCTTCATCTCCATGAAAAAAGAACTCCCTTTTGTGACTAAGCTTTGTATATGGATTTCAAATTTTCTTCAAAGTTATTGGTGGCTAGTGATTGTGGTTATCGTTGGTACAGTTTATGGGGTGAATAAATATATCAATACCGTCAAAGGTCGTTCTCAGTGGGATGGCATGCTGCTTAAACTTCCCGTGTTAGGCATTTTAGTTAAAATGATTAACGTTAGCCGTTTTTGTTCAACGCTTGGCACACTTCTAAATTCGGGTGTTCCTATTTTAACGGCCCTCTCTATTGTCAAAAATCTTATTCAGAACGTGCATATGAAAGATGCCGTAGAAAAAGCGCGTATTAGCGTATCCGAAGGGGCCTCATTAACTGGTCCATTGCAGCAGTCAGGTTATTTTCCATCTCTTGTGACGCACATGATTCGTCTAGGTGAACGTTCCGGAGAATTAGAGCCCATGCTAAAAATCATTTCAGAAAACTATGAGGATCAAGTACAATCTAAAATCAGCGGACTCACCTCTGTTCTTGAACCCATCATGATGATTTGCCTTGGTGGTGCAATTGGTTTTATCGTTTTTGCGGTGGTTATTCCGATGATGGACCTCAACAGTATTCGTTAAAAGGAGCTCTCATGTTCAAAGAGATGAAAAAGATTCTTGCCTCACAACAAGGCCTGAGTTTAATTGAAATCTTAATCGCCCTTACCCTACTTGCTTTGGCCGGTACATTTGTGGGTGGTCGCGTGTTTGAAAACTTACAAGAAGGTAAAGTTTCAACCGCCAAAATTCAGATCAAATCAATCTCGGAACGATTAAAAGAATTCCGTCGTGATTGTAACTTTCTTCCTACTACG
>CAMCZE010000057.1 GCA_945885655.1 Bacteriovorax stolpii
ATTAAGCAATATGAATGTCATTTGGCACGCTTTCCTGAAGGTACTTTTTATAAGAGACATCTCGATCGTTTTGAGAAGGATTCTTCTCGGGTTTTTTCATTCATTTTTTATCTTAACCAGAGTGCAGGTGGTGATCTCATCTTATACGACAAAAACGGTAAGGTTTTGGATACGATTGTTCCAATAGCAGGAACTTTTGTTGGTTTTATGAGCGAAGATTTTCCTCATGAGGTTAGATTGACTCAAAAAGAGCGCAGAACTTTAACGGGTTGGATGCATTCAAAAATAATTTATTGAGGTCAATATGAGTTGTATTTTATGTGACAGGATCAAATCTTTAAAAGAATTAGATTATCCTTTAGTTATTCATGAGTTTAAGAATAGTTATCTCATGTTGGGAGAACATCAATACTATAAAGGTTACTGTGTATTGGTATTAAAAGATCATCATAGGGAGATGACAGATATTCCTAGTCCTGAGCGCGAAGAGTTTTTTCAAGAGATGATGATGGCTTCATCAGTAATTGAAAAAGTCTTTAAACCAAAAAAAATGAACATGTGTAGTTTGGGAAATGTTGTTGATCACGTTCATTGGCATTTTTTTCCACGTTACGTTGATGATCCTCACTTTACAAATCCGCCATGGCTTCAAATGCACCATTTCAATAGTGCCACAATTACTCAGGACATGAGTGCTCAAATTATTACAAGATTGAAAGCAGCCTTTTAATTTCTTTTTGAAATTGTCAGTATACGGTTAAGAATGATTAATATGACAGATTAGTGTGGACAATGAAGTTCATGTGCTCTTCAATTTTAAGAGTAGAAAAACTTTGACATGGATGTGCATAGTGAAATTGATCTTAATTCTAAGTCTGTTATTCAGTTCTGGGGCCTGGGCCAAATGGAGTGTTTCTACCTATAATATTCGTAATTTTGATAAAGACACTCAGGCCGGAAAAACTAATCTGGTTGAACTCGGAAAAATTCTTCAGACTGTGAAGAGTGATGTCATGGCTTTTGTTGAAGTCGTTAATGAGAAGGCTTTTGATGAACTGATAAAAAAAGAATTGCCAGGATATGAATATGTTATTTCAAGCTGCGGTGGTTTTGGAAAACAAAAACTGGCGGTTGCCTATAATGCAAAATCGTTTATCTATGTTAGGCATGAAGAAGATTTAGGATTTTCAGGTGATGGTAGTAAGTGTGGATCATTAAGACCCTTATTTTTAGTGACGTTAAAAAAACAGGATACTAAAGAGCTTTATGTTTTTGGTGTTGCCCATCTTAAGGCCGGAGGTACGGAAGCCTCATTTTCTCAGCGTTGGAAACAGTATAAAAAGTTGGGAGTTGTGGCCGAAGCTCATAGTTCAAAAAACCTTATTCTTCTCGGAGACTTAAATACAACAGGATATAACATCCAAGATAAAGATCACGCCATGTTTATAGATTTTTTAGCTTCGAATAAATTAACAACCAACTCTGAAGAGTTGGCATGTACAAGTTATTGGGCAGGAACAAGTGGCAGTGCTGAGTACCAACCATCAATTTTGGATCATATTGTTGTTCAAGAACATATTGCTGCAGACGTTCATGAGGTTAAACTCGGAGCTCATTGTGAAAAAGTTAATTGTGCACCAGCAACTCCAGAAGAATTGGGTGTAAGTTTTAAATCGGTTTCTGACCATTGTCCAATTCAAGTCTCTTTCAAATAGATATTTTTTTGTTACACTAGGGATACGAAAACTATCCCTAGGAACATTGACATGAGTTTTTTATCACAAAGAGTGCAAAGATTAGCTGAATCCGAGACACTTGCGATGGCAAGACTTGGTAATGAACTTAAAGAAAAAGGTGTTAATGTTATTAACATGGGTTTAGGGGAACCCGATTTTGCTACTCCTGATTTTGTAAAAGTCGCTGCCAAAGAGGCCATTGATAAAAATTTTTCTTATTACACACCAGTCCCTGGATATAAAGATCTTTTAGAGGCCATCTCTCATAAGTTTAAACGTGATAATAATTTAAATTATAAACCTTCGCAAATTGTGACTTCGACAGGGGCAAAACAATCGATTATCAATATTGTCATGGCGACCGTTAATCCTGGTGATGAAGTGATTCTTCCTGCCCCTTATTGGGTAAGCTACTCAGAGATGATTCAACTCAATGAAGGAATTGTCGTCGCTCTTGAAACTGATTATAAATCAGATTTTAAAATCACACCTGCTCAGTTAGAAAAAGCAATTACTCCCAAAACAAAGATGTTTCTTTTTTCTAACCCTAGTAATCCCACCGGCACCATGTATAACGAAAAAGAACTTCGGGCCTTGGGGGAAGTATTTAAAAAAAATCCTCATGTACTCATTATTTCTGACGAAATTTATGAATACATTACATTTGAAGATAAGATGTTTTCTATTGGCTCCATTCCTGAACTTGCAAATCGCACTGTTACGGTAAATGGTATGTCGAAAGGTTTTGCAATGACAGGATGGAGGCTGGGTTACATTGGTGCCCCGGAAGAAGTGGCCATGGCCTGTGTGAAAATTCAAGGCCAGTTTACGTCAGGCCCAAGCTCAATCTCCCAAAGAGCTGCATTGGCTGCAGTAATGGCCGATCCAGCAGTGATAAAACCGATGAGAGATGCTTTTTTAAATCGTCGTAATCTTATAATCAGTCTTATGAATGAAGTGCCTCATATCAAAACAAACAATCCAGGCGGTGCTTTTTATTTATTTCCAGAAGTTTCATATTATTTCGGAAAACATCATGGCGATATATTGATTAAAGACGCTAAAGATCTTTGTATGTATCTCTTAAATGTGGGCCATGTGGCCATGACTCCTGGAGGTGCTTTTGGAGCGCCAAATTACATGCGGCTCTCATATGCAACATCTGAAAATCAAATTAGAGAAGCAGTAAGTCGCATTAAAAATGCGCTAGCAGAGTTGAAGTAAATCTCCAGGTAAAATTGGGCCGCAAGCGCCATGATGATGCGATAAAGTGGGTTGGCAAAATATCCTCAGAGGAGATACCCATGAAATCCGTATTTTTATGTTCATTTTTTATCCTTTTAAATTCTGCCATTGCAGCACCTGAAGGCTGGCATCCCATCGCTGAAACTTCACAATGTGGAGAAAAAGTTCAAATTTTAGGTAAAGATGGTGAGAAGTACGTCCTGGCAGTTCATAACAGTTCTGAAACAAAACTTTTTTCACAAGATGCATCTGTTTTTAATAAGAACAGTATGAAAAATACTGTGTTCTTATCAAAAGATTATAAATTCATTCATCCTAGTTATGTTGAAGGTAATCCTCCCAAGATAATCTTTAATCAAAACGGTATGAAACAGAACTGTCGTATGGTTTTGAAACCGCTCTAATTCATATGCAGAAATATCGAATTGAAAAAGATAGTTTCGGCGAAATGAGGGTTCCTGTGGATCAACTTTGGGGTGCACAAACTGAACGATCCCTTCAGCACTTTCATATTTCCCACGAAAAAATGGATAAAACTCTCATTTGGGCCCTCGTATTAATTAAAAAAGCCGCGGCCCAAATAAATTCAAATTTAAAACTTCTGCCTCTTGATAAAGCTTTGGCCATCAAAAATGCAGCAGATGAAATTCTCCAGGGTCACCATGCTAATGGATTTCCACTTTCTGTTTGGCAAACTGGTAGCGGAACGCAGACCAATATGAACGTCAATGAGGTATTGGCCAATCGGGCCAGTGAAATCATGGGTGGACCTCGTGGTGAAAAAAGATTCGTGCATCCTAATGATGATGTTAATATGGGCCAGAGTTCTAATGATGTTTTTCCAACGGCCATGAATATGGCGGCCATTTATTCCGTAAAAAAAGATCTTCTCCCACACATTCTTAAACTTAAAACAACCTTTGAGGTAAAAGCTCAAAATTTTTTTAAAGTTATTAAAATTGGACGTACACATCTCATGGATGCTACTCCATTAACTTTAGGTCAGGAATTTTCTGGATATGTGGCCCAATTAGGGCATGCTCATCAACACATTTTGAATAGTCTTACTCATTTAAATGAATTGGCCATTGGTGGAACAGCTGTGGGGACTGGACTTAACACTCCTCCTGAATTTGCAATCATGATGGCCGAAGAGCTTTCAAAGTTAACAGGGCTCACTTTTAAATCAGCACCAAATAAATTTGAGGCACTTGCTGCTAGTGATGCTCTTGTGCATTCCCATGGAGCTTTAAAAGGGTTAGCTGCATCTTTGTTTAAGATTGCTAATGATGTACGTTGGCTGGCCTCTGGCCCACGTTGTGGAATAGGGGAGATCATTATACCTGAAAATGAACCTGGCTCATCTATTATGCCAGGCAAAGTTAATCCTACACAATGTGAGGCCCTAACTATGGTATGCGCTCAAGTCATGGGTAATGATGTGGCCATTAATTTTGGTGGAGCATCCGGAAATTTTGAATTAAATGTTTACCGTCCCATGATGATACATAATTTCCTTTATAGCGTTCGATTATTAAGTGATGGAACTGCAGGATTCGAGGAATATTGTGTACGTGGTATTGAGCCACACCTGGAAAAAATTCAATCCCATGTTGAAAACTCGCTTATGTTAGTTACGGCCCTTGTCCCTCACATCGGGTATGACAATGCTGCCAAAGTCGCTAAGACAGCATTGAATGAGAGTCGTACATTGAAAGATGTCTCAACGGAGATGGGATTTGCCAGTGCTGCTCAATTTGATCTTTGGGTAAATCCCAAAGAAATGATCAATCCTACTCGTTGATAGACATTTCCTTTTATAATAGTTAGTGACTAAAAGTTTTAGAGATCAGAGGTATTAAAGGGGATTTGATTGTTTATCATATTAAGCTCTAAACGGTGGTCCATAGCTTTTTTTTTACAATGGGAAAATGAGGGGCCAAGGTTTAATTCTCGAAAAGCTTGAACACAACCTAAGGTATAAGAAGCCTGTGCTTGATCTAGAGCGGTGCTAAGTGAGATCTCACCTTCTTGAGATGAAGGAGTTTGTTTTTGAATGGAGCTACAAGAATAAAAGAAAAAACTTAATGCAAAAATAAATGACATTTATTAAGTGTGAATGACTTCATGAAAAAGGGCCATAGTTTAATATGACCCTTGAGATTATTAATTTCTATTATCTACGATATACATATTTACGACACTTTTCTTCGCCGAAAAAACTGAATGTCGATGTTGTGGCCTCTTTACATGCTTGCATAAGTTCATCGGTATCGATCTCGTCTCTCACATGTCTTACAGGAGCTCCTTCAGGGTCTACACCTAGGATATTCATGGCAATTGATTCTGGTGTCCAGTAACCTGATGGAGTGATTCTGTAATAACACTCAAAATATCCATGTTTTGTATGTCGTGGATACTGGCGCATATTGAACATTTTCTGAACTAGATCAGTGTCCCCGGCCTTAATTTCTTTACATTTATTACTACTCGTGAACTTTTCCAACCATTCGGATATTGATAGTGGCTCATCAATCCATCCTGGAAATCCAGCATCAAGGACCCAAAGTTTTCCATTCTCATTAACCATCGGAGATACGTGATACCACCAGTGTTTTTTGCCTACCTCTCCTGATTTATCAGTGTAAAAAAGAAAAATTTTGGCAGCATCAATATTTTGACGTTTTTTAAGATCATTAACCCACATTAAAGCGCGATTCGAACAAATGGATGATTTGATTTTTACAAAAGATCTGTCCATGCGTTCAAAAAGTGAGTCTTTGTCCATACCACGCGAGGTGATGTCGGTTACTGTTGAGTTGTACTCAGAAAGTAAAATTTCGTTAGCGAAAGAGCTTACTGAAAAGCTTAAAAGAAAAATTAGTAGTTTCATTAATACTCCAAATAAAATGATTAGTGCCAACGTATGAGAAGAGACAAAAGTCTGTTAATAAAATTCGACACAAGGTGTAAAAACTATTCGGGCTCGACGCGTCACACCCCTTGGTGTTGCGTATAAGTTGTTGAAAATAATAGATTGTTTACTTTTATACTCAAGAGTTACCGTGAGTGGGTCGATAGAGACTATGAGCTGTTTAACAGAAATGCTCTCATATCGGAGGTACGTTTATGGGTCACAAGAACGAGAATAATGGACAGAAGAAAAAGCTAACAAAAAAAGAGTTAAAAGCGATGAATCACGCCAAACTCATGGCATCTAAGGCGCAAAGTAGCAACGTCGTAGATATCAATGCTTACAAAAAAGAAGACGAGAAGAAAAAAGCAGCTTAGCTTTTTTATAAAAATCGGGGGGCCTTTGGCCCTCCTTTTTTTATTTAGGATGAAGTCATTAAGATTTATTCAAAAGACTAAAATAACAAGGATCATTAACTGCAGTAGTAATAAAAAGTTTCAGTCAATTAGTTAAATCATAAGGCAACATCATTCAAATCTTGTTTATAAAGTCTATCGAATAGCTGAAAAAATGATCATTGAGCATTTGAAGCTAGCAATCGATATTTTTACTTAGAAAATATGATTAAATTTGGTAAAGTTTTTTCAATAAACTTTACCTTGGAGCCTTGATGAGACTTTTAAGTGTAGTGGCCTTCTTGATAATTTCATTTTCTGCTTTGGCAGGAATCAATATCCGTCCGGGACTTTGGAGTGTGAAAATGAAAATGTCCAGCAATGGTCAATCATTTGATCCTGCTGCCAAAATGAAGGCGGCCATGGCCGAGATGCCACCAGAACAAAGAAAAAAAATGATGGAGATGATGAGCTCAAAACTTTCTCATAACGGTGAGGCGATGCAGGTATGTTACACGGAAGAGATGCTCAAAGAAGCTCACACATTGGGCGGTAAACGAGACTCTCGTTGTAAATCTGAAATTATAAGTCAAACTCCTTCAAAAGTAGTGACAAGTTTTAAGTGTGAGGATGGGGCCAGAGGAACAGGTATGTGGTCAATTACAAGCGATCAAAAATATTCAGGAAGTGTCGATATAACCACGAAACAAGGTAAAAATGCAAAAATGGATTATGAAGGAGAGTTTGTTTCTGCCGACTGTGGCAAACTAAGGCCAAAAAAATCCTAAAATCCTTGAGAATATTTTGTTTTTTTAGGGAAAACGTTAATAGTTATCATTCTAATTGTTTCAACAAGACTTGCACAATTTTTTCACTAGAATCAGGATATCCTTTAGGAGTTATCACTTCTATTTCAATTCCTTCAGTTTTAAGTTGATTGATCAAATCAGTAGAATGCAATCCACCAACAACAAGAATGGGATTTTTATTGATATTTTTTTTTATTGCTTCAGCAAATAAAGTGTTCCGTTGTTGAATATAGAGATTGAAATTTTCTAAAGATTTGATCGTATGATCCTTTGAATATCCTATTGGATCAACAATCTCAATCTTTTGTGTCCCCTCCAGTGCTTTCTTGTAGGTTAAAAACTTATGAGAATCAGCAGCATGTTCTTTTAGTCGAAAATAAAAGCCAATAAATCAACGAGCATCACTGATGGCAAGTTGATTTTTTTTCAGAAGACTTTCATTATCTGCACACAAAGCAGTGACTTCTTTTGGGAATTTTGCTTTAAGTTTAAGGGGAAGGGCGGTAACAATGTCATCATAGTTTTTGTTCAATGAAGCTTTCTCTAAAGAGAGCATATTCCATCCATTAAAGGATTGTTGAAAATTTTCATTAATCTCAATTCCTGATTCACATCCTTCAACGATAAGAAAATTGATCTTTTGAGTTTTAATTCTGTTTTTTAGATAATCATAAATCTCTTTCTGGTTTTCATATTGAGGCATACTTTTAGAAGCTTGAATATTTCTTGTGTCAACACCAGGAGATGCATGCCATTGTTTAATAATGGTGACCTTTCCTGAATAAGAAGACTTGTGTGAGCATGAAAAGGTGAAAGCTAAAGTTAATAAAACTAAAAAATGCACAACTAATCCTTCTGCTAGTTCTTTAGTTTTAGAATATCATAATTTGGAAGCGAGTGAGAATAATGTGGCCATGCGTGCCGCGTATTAGTCGTTTTTTTGCAGGTGGATATGATTGTCATCATCTGACATTTTCACGAGGCAGGTATAGTGAAGTGAAATGTTGAGCCTTGCCCAAGTTCGCTTTCAACCCATATTTTTCCATCGTGAGCTTCAACAATTCCTTTAACTATCGATAAACCAAGACCTGTACCGAGATTGTGGTTCTCTTTTGCCTGCCAGTAGCGATCAAATAAGTATGGAATATCTTTGGTGGCTATGCCGTACCCACTATCCTGAATAGAGAAATGTAAATGATTTCCTTTGAGGCGTAAGCTTATTTTTATAATTCCACCGCTCGATGTGAATTTTAGAGCATTTCCTAAAAGATTCGCCAAGACTTGAGAGATTTTTTCCTGATCACATGAGATTATTAAATCCTCTATCTCAGAAGACATTTCAAGCTTAATACCTTTTTGATCGATCAAAGGGTGTAACATTTCAACGACAGAAGAAGTCAATTTAATGATGTCTATATTCTTCTTTTCAATAATAAGAGTGCCTGATTCTATCTTAGAGAGATCAAGAATACTTTTAATTAAAGTTGTCGCTTTTTCTGTAGCGTTTTTAATAGCGTCAATTTTAGTTTTGAAATTTCTCCATGCTTCTTCTGAAATACCCTCTGGTTTAATTTTTTCTAATATTTGGGCATTAATGGAAATAGATCCAAGAGGATTTTTTAAATCATGAGAAACTATTTCTATAACATCCTCTCTTGTTCTTATGGCCTCTTTCGCTTTTTTATAAAGCCGAGCATTTTCAATATAAAGTGCAGAGCGATTTGCAACTAATTCTGCAAAAACAAAATCCATATTCGAAAATGTTCTACCTGATTCAGCCATAATAAGAGAAATCGATCCAATCTTTCTTCCCTGAATTTGAAGAGGTATTATCATTTTTTTTAATGAAGGTTCTTCGTGATCAACATGATTAATTAATAATTCTATGGCCCTACTTGTTGGTAATACTAACATGCGATTCGAACTTGATGCATCAATGGAGGAGACAGCTTTTTGCTTTAACTGATTATCTTCAATCATCGAAACAGTACATGCATCGGCAAGCCTCGGAACCAAAATGTTTGCGATCCTTTGTAAACATTCTTGATAGTCAGAAGTCTCAGATAACAGTCTATTCGTTTCTAAAAGAAATTGCTGTTGTTCCTCAGCTTTCTTCATTTCGGTAACGTCTCTTATGACTGCAGAAACTAAGTCACCACTTTCAGTTGGAAGTGGTGCAATTGAAATATCTACTGGGAATTCAGTACCATTCTTTCTCTTTGCCCATAAATCTAGGTGTCTACCCATCGACTTCGATGTTGGGTTTTTTATATATTCATTTCTTTGCGTGATATGAGGTTCTTCGTACCTTGAAGGAATTAAGATTTCGAAGGGTTGACCTATTAACTCGTTTGTTGAATATCCAAACCAATTTAAAACCTGCTGATTGATAAAAACAATGTTTGATTTTGAGTCAACTAAAACAATAGCATCGTAAGAGGATTCCAAGAATCCTTTAAACTTTTCTTCGCTTTGTTTTAGGTCTGTTACATCGTGGGCAATGTCATAAAACCCTTGAACTTTTCCTTCAGATAACTCAGGAAAGTATTGGGCAATTGTATGTTTGATACTGCCACTAGGCAGAGTGATTTCTCTTTCAAAAGTCTGCACATCGCCCTTAAGTACGCCTTCGATGAAAGGTTTTGTATTATTATAAAGTTCTGGTCCAAGCAAAAATTTTATATCATGACCCTTAATTTCGGCAGGGGACTTTCCGAAATATTCAGAATAAGCATTGTTTGCATGGATATTAACGAGGTCGCTATTCCAGTAACCAACAAGTGCCGGAACTGCATTTAATATTTTTTTTAATTCATTCTCATTTTTTTGAATTTCAATTTTTGTATGCATTATTTCTGTTATGTCATTTATTACTGCAAAAAAACCTTGAACTCCCTCAGGGGTAGTATCTGGTAAATAGGTAACTTCAACTATTCTTTCACCAACAGATTGAAAAGGAATTCTACTTCTAAATTTTTGGATCTTACCTTTGAGTGCCATTTCGACATAGGGTTTTATGATTTCAAAGACATTCTCTCCTAAATGCTCTGGAACAGACTTGCCAATAGTTAATTCTCTTGAAGACTCGAACCATTTTTCATAAGTGTTATTTACATATTTATAAATTAAAAATTTATCAACGTAGCTTACTAATACAGGTAATGTGTTAAGGGTGATGTCTAGAAACTTTTCTCTGTTTTTTTCTTTCTCAAGCCTCTTGGCCTCTCTTGTTGTCTTCTCTTCTTTTAAGTTCTTAAGTTCAGTAACATCCTCGAGTTGATGAATGATGTATTTTATATTTCCAGATTTTTCAATTACAGGTATATTTACTGTCTTCCAATATCTAATATTATTTTCACTCTTTTCTGATTCAAAACCTTTGGTACGATATTCTTTTATGGTCATCGTATCAGTAATTCGATTTCGAATTACTTTTTCAAGGGAAATTCGTAGTTCTCTCATCTCTGTGTCTAGTGGGCCATCAGCATTGTCTGGAAATGCTTCAAAGAGACCTTTTCCCAGAATTTTTTCACAATTAGTCCCTCGAACATTAAGATAAGCATCATTTATCGCAACGATAGTAAAGTTTGAGTTTGGCTCAAGAATTAAGAATAAACTTGGTGTAGATTCTAGCAAAACTTGAAATTCAGGCCTGAAAATAGTCGAATGATTGCATTTATTTATATCCATTTAGGATAGCTACACAAAATCAAACTTTATTTGCATGATATTAATCATTTTTAAGATAAATTAAATTTATGAAATAAAATATTAATAATGGCTAAACCTTAAGGCCTTTAATATGTTTACTTAAACTATATATCTTGTTGATATTGTTAATTTCGTATTCATGGACTCAGTATTGGGAATTCATTCAGGTTATGAGCAGGTACCACCCTTCTTTTCGCCATCTAGAAAAGATGGTTTTTTATAGCACTATCCTTACATGAGTCGGAGATTGTTTATAAATCTCCGACTTCTGAATACCAACAATACTTCATGATTGAGAATCTATTGCACGAGACGCATTTTAAAAGATCCGGTGTTAAATCCATTTCCATTAAACGGATCGAATACTATCGCAAAGAGCGATGTTTTATCATAACATTTTGTTTATCGATCACACGTTTTCGATAGTCTTTCTATCGTCGTTGTAATGTATGTAAATACTTATCTGTCTTCTAGTCTTGAACTCACAATTTTCCATCTAAATAGATGTCCTAAAAGTATAGTTGAAGCTCCGGAAATAATGTATTCTGGAGAATGCATCCAAGTGCCATAACTTAAAATAATTAATCCCAAGAATTGAAGAAAGAAATTGGCAGGATACACATGAAGAAGGGCCAGCTTTCCAAGAGTCGTTTCAGACATTTCTTGGGGATTAACATTTATCACGGCCGAATAAGCAATTAATCTGGCAATAACAATTGATACAAAAGCCATCTTCCAGTTTTGAAGCCACAGATAATAAAAGAACCAAATAGATCCTATAAGGTCTATGATTAGTGCCCTCGGATGGAAAAACTTTAATACATATTTTTCAAGAAATGTGAATCCGTGCTCTACAGTAATAATATGAGATTGACCAATGTTAAGTGAACTTGATTTCATAATATTATCCTTTGTTAAATTCTACATCCTGTTTCCGAATGGGTAGGTTTCTGGAAATTTTTTCTTATCAAAGTTTGTTTCTATCGGCGTTAGTGAGTTTGAATGATCAATATAAATAAATGCATCATAACGATTTGCTAACGAAGTAGGAACGTAGTTTCCCCGATGTTCAATTTCCGGATCATAAACAACACCAATTGCTCGATGACCCATAACTTGATTTAAGGGTGATCCATGATCTAAAGGATCAAAAACTAAATAAAAATTTGGATTACCAATTTCTCCAACAGCATGATGGCATGCATGTTCGACACTACCTATTCTTGCCTCTGGGATATCGTATTTTAAGATGGGACCATTCCATTTATAAGATGCTGTTACTGAACCATCATATGAACCAAATCCAATAAGTCCTACATTTTCGGGACCGTAGATCTCTCTTGCTAACCCTCCAATATTGAGGTGTCCGCTTGTGACCATATCAGTTGCTCGATAATCTCCCACGTGCGTATTGTGGGCCCAAACAATGGCTTTTGAATGAGTTCCATGATGTTCCAACAACATTTCTAAAGTAGACATCATATGTTCATCTCTGACGTTCCAAGAATCTTCTTCGCCAAATATCATCGCTCGATAATACTTTTCGGCACTCGCAACAATCTTTGTATTTTGTTTCATATCAAACCAAGACTCGGTTTGATTGTTTGTACGCATATTTTTTTCTAATACTTCTTTTAAGACATCTAACACCTGGCCTTTGCAACCTTCAGGCGCTTTAAAAAGTGATTTTGCATATAACTTTTCATCATGACGAAAAGGTTCAAGGCAAGCATATTTTTGCTCTACCAGTTTTGCTAGATCTGGATCAATTTTCTGTAAGGTTAATATAACCTGATCCATAGATTCATAAAATGAATAGAGATCTAATCCGTAAAATGAGACTTTAGAATTAGATTCTCTGTTCCAATCTTTAAGCCAGTCTGTAAACCATAATAATTCAAGATTTGCCCACATCCATGTTGGCCATCGATCAAAAGTTGAAAGAATTTTGTGACTGTCCTCATTTGGTCCCTGACCTTTTATGAATTGATTAATTCTTTGACAGGCCGGCCAGTCCCCTTCAACAGAGATAAAATTAAAACCATGGTGCTCTATCAATTCTTGAGAAATGAGTTGTCTCCATTTGTAATACTCTTGAGTCCCATGGCTTGCCTCACCAATCATAACAATTTTTTTATTTTTAATAGAATCGATTAAAGGTTGAATTGATTTTTCATGTTTTAATGGCACTGCTTTATTGATTATTTCTTGCTCATAATTTCTCATAAAAACCTCGAGAGATAATTTAAAAAATAAAAGGAAGGAGAGGTTTTAACCCTCCTTCCCATTTCATTTAATGTTTAAGGATTGGAATCTTTTTAGTTTTATGATGGCTTGGTTTAACCTTATCCATCTCAACAGTTAAGATACCATCTTTGTAAGAAGCTTTTACAGAGTCGGCATTAACTTCTTCTTCTAAAGGTATTGATCGATAGAAGCTGCCATAATTAAATTCAGAAGAATAATATCCCTCTTTCTCTTCCTTACTCTCAG
>CAMCZE010000058.1 GCA_945885655.1 Bacteriovorax stolpii
CAACATGCTGAATCAATGACTCAGAAACAAATTGAAGAAGGTATCATGGAAGAAGTGATCAAAAAGATCGTTCCTTCTAACCTTATCGATAAAAATACCAAATACTACATCAATCCAACTGGTCGTTTTGTTATCGGTGGACCAATGGGTGATTGCGGTCTTACGGGCCGTAAAATTATCGTTGATACATATGGTGGTCATGGGGCCCACGGCGGTGGTGCTTTCTCAGGAAAAGATCCCTCTAAGGTAGATCGATCTGCTGCATATGCCGCTCGTCATATCGCTAAACACATTGTTGCTGCAGGCTTAGCCGAGCGCGCTCTTGTGCAAGTGGCATATGCTATTGGTGTAGCAAAACCGATGTCACTTCTTGTAAACACTTTTGGAACTAACAAAGTAGATGAGAAAAAACTTGATGCTGCAGTCAATGAACTTTTCGATATGCGTCCAAAAGCGATCATTCAGCGTTTAGATCTTCTTCGTCCAATCTATTCTCAAACAGCTGCGTATGGACATTTTGGTCGTACTCATACGGCGAATAGCTTTTCTTGGGAAAAACTTGATATGCTCGATAAATTGAAAGGAATGTTCTAATATAATTTAGAACCTTTTATAGAGGGGCCCGTAAGGGCCTTTTTTTTTGCAGAGACGTAATACATGGTCGAATTTTTATTTATCATGAGGCATACACCTTTCTGGGCAGTCCCTTTTATGATTCTTGGTGCTGAATTTGCCTATTTATTTTGGCTTCGTAAGAAAAAAAGATCAGCAGCAATTTGGGGTATAATAGCCTTTATTGGTTTAGTCGCAATATGTTTTTATGCATGGGCAGGTGGCCCAGAAAAAACGGTAAAATATCTAAAAAGAATTTATATTGAGCATAGGGAATAACATAGTCTTACATTCTCTTATTTGGCTCACTTGGTTGATAAAACTCTGACATATCTATGGTCTAAAAATTGACACCAAGTCTGTGACTCTTGTAAATTCTTCTTCTCGGAGGATATATGGAAGATATGAACTTTCTTCATCAAAGTTTTGACAGTTCTTTATCTACTAACTTTCCACCTATTGTGATTGTAGAAGACGATAAGCTATTAGGTTTAAGTTTAAAAAAGTATCTCGAACAAACTCTCAAAATACCGGTTCAACTTTATACAAGTTCTGAAGATTGTCTGGTTTTTTTTGCTAAAAATCATTCTAAAGAAAAACCTTTTTGCCTCGTTGCCGATATTAGTTTAGAGCAAGGTTCTGATGGGCTCTTACTCATCGATCTCTTAAAAGATAAAGGTTTTGATTTTGTCTCCATCGTGATGACTGGTTTTGCCAGCGTTGAGACGGCCATTGCTGCTACAAAAAAAGGTGCCTTCCATTATCTTACAAAACCATTTGAACTTGAGAATTTTAAAAAATTAGTTATTGAAGCTTTAAGAACAAAAATTGGTGACACTCTTTCGCGTGACTTTACTTCAGAAGGTTCAGGAATCTTATTTGAAACTACTTTAAATAAAGCGGGATCAAAGTCTCGTTTGGAGCGTCCAACACCTGAAGATTTATTTGAAGGTATGATTGGCCGTTCTCGTATCATGAAAGAAGTGTTTGAACGTATCCAGAAAGTTGCCAAAACCGATTCAACCATCCTTATCACGGGTCCTTCGGGGACAGGCAAAGAACTGGTGGCTTCTGCAATCCACAAGCTTTCTATACGTAATACTAAAAATCGTATTTCTGTAAACTGTGGTGCTATTCCGGGTGAACTTCTCGAGAGTGAACTCTTTGGTCACATTCGTGGAGCATTCACGGGTGCCATTTCTAATCGTCGTGGACGTTTTGAATTGGCCCAAGGTGGAACAATTTTTTTAGATGAGATCGGTGACATGCCTCAGCTACTTCAGGTGAAGCTTTTGCGCGTTCTGCAAGAACGACAGATTGAACCTGTGGGATCGAGCGAAACGATGAATATTGATGTGAGGGTCATAGCCGCCACTCACCGTGACTTAGATAAATCAGTACAGGATGGGAAATTCCGGGAAGATCTTTATTATCGCTTAAATGTTATTCCTATAAAGATGCCTGCACTTAAAGAAAGACGTAGTGATATTCCGCTCCTTATTTCACATTTTTTAGATCGTTTTGTGTCTGCAGATAGATCCAATGAAATCACTTTCTCGCTATTAACGATGGACCTTCTTTTGGGTTATGACTGGCCTGGAAATGTGCGTGAACTGGAGAATGTCATCGAAAGGTTAGTGATCTTAAGAGGAGGAAATGAAATTCTTCCTGAGGATCTTCCTGCCAAAATTTTTCGTTCTAATCCTTTAGCGACTCATCATTATAAGACCCTCTTTGAGCTTCCTGAAACAGGGGTAGATCTTAAGCAGATCCTTTCTGATATCGAAGATTCTCTCATCCTTCAGGCCATGAACAGGACTCAAGGAAATAAAAATCAGGCTTCAAAACTTCTGACGCTAAATCGTACGACCCTTATTGAAAAGATGAAAAAAAAGAATCTAGAACTGTGAAAATTTAATTGTTCGCAGCTAACTGATGATTTGTAACTTCTTAATTTTTATAAAATGACTTATGATTCAGTTCAAAATTGAAACACCAGCTTTCATATATATTCACTAAAAAATAATTTTGCTGATCGATTCTAATAGATGCGTTTTTATTCATTTAAAACCTGCATACATTGGAGTTTAAGTTTTATTAATGAAACAGATGGGAGCTTTTTTTCAACAATTTCAAAGCGTTAATTTATCCTCATTTGTCTGCGAACAATATAAATAATTCATTCTTTGTCAGTAATAGGTTAAGAGGGGATTGTGATTTGATGAAAACTTGTTTTTCTTCTTCTTTTTTACCTAGAATCCATCTATAAGCTCCTAGAACAACCTGTTTTTTGGAGTTTTATGAAAATGATTATGCTTTTAATGAGTCTTTTGTTTGCATCCCATGCTTTTCCTTCAGAGTTGAAAATTTTCGAATTAAAGACTTCTAATTTGGGTTATAAGCAGGATTTTTCTTTTAATGCGAATTTAAATCAAGGTGAATTAGGTCGTGCTTGGGTTAATATGAGAGATCATAGTCATGATCCCGATTTAAATTCAACCGATTATCGTATTAAGGTTCCAGGTTTGAGCTACGACGCTTCAACGTCGACCATTTATTTCACCAGTGAAATGGGAAGAGTCGATTGTGCATTTGTAAAAGTTCGTGGTCGATCCATTTTTCGATCAATAAAAATTCGTGCAACCGGAAATTGTAAGGTAAGTAAGCGTTTTGTAGAGGAAACAATAGATAATGGATTTGAAGTTCATAAAAAGAAATTGTTACAAGTTTTTTTCTCCATTTAGGGACAAGTTGACCCCTCTTCCTTTGTAAGATTTGATGGCGTTTTTTAAGAAACTTACCTTTAGGGAGTGGGCCAAAAAGCACCTTTGACGTCATATTCTAGTACATCTACTATTTTTTAATAGTAGGGGTACTCGAATATGAATTCTGTTTTATGGGTAAGTTTTGTGATGCTTACATTTTTGGTGGTAAGTTTAAGAATCTTTTTTTCTTGAGGGGATTATTCGCCATACTGTCTTCTCTTTTCAGAGTTCTTAATTGATTCCCTAATAAAAAACTTAATAACTTTATTTCTTTGAGCTCCACCTAAAACAGCTCTTAAATCCTCATGAAGAATGTCATTGTAGATGAGAGAGTTCAAGGTACCTGGACCTTTTTCAATCTGAGTCATGACCTTACTAACCGAGGCCATGCTGTTATTTACATTTTTAACCATCTCTCCCATATGGGCCTCTTTAAGTTCTTTAGAGATTGCTTCCATGTTTTCTGCAGTCTTACTGATAGCACTTACTGAACTTGAAAGATTAAGTGTTTCAAGAATTCTATCAAGGCGTGCAAGAATCTTTTCTGTAAGTTCAGCAATGTTTTCACCTTTGCTTAAGATCGCCTTAATATTTGTTCCTCCCCCTGATCCAAGAACATCTTTTGTATGATCAAAAAGTGGAGAGTCCGGATTGCCATTATGTAATTCAAGATATTTATCACCTACGAGACCAGCATTGGAAATGGAGATCTTGGTATCTTTTTTTATCCATTTCAGTTCACTGGCAAGAATAGAAGCGGTGATTTCAACGGTGTCATCAGCAATGATGTTAATTGAGGTTACAGTCCCAATACGTATACCTTTAAGTTCAACGTATGAACCATGTTTAAGGTTTGCAACGTTATCCACCCTTGCTTTGATATCAGCTTTCTCCGCAAAGATGGAATTTTCTTTACCGATACTTACGACCATCACAACCAATACAAGAGTGAGTCCTGAAATGAAAATACCGACTTTAAGAAGATTACTTTGATCTTTTTTTCTCATGTTCGTCCTTAATCAAATATCTGAAATGTTTTTACAAATTCGTCGTTACTATTATCAAAATCGGCCACTGATCCTTGAAAACGAACCTTTCCCTTATCCAGAATGATAATGCGGTCACAGATTTTTTTTGCGGCAGGGATATCATGAGTCACAAAAATTCCTGAAAAGCCTTGTTCTTTAAATCTTCGCATGACTTCAAGAACCATCTCAACATTAATTGGGTCAAGCCCTGCAGTAGGCTCATCATAAAGAAGAATTTCTGGATTTAGGGCCATTGATCGAGCAAGACCCACTCTTTTTTGCATTCCACCCGAAAGATCTGATGGCATAAGTTCACGAGCATGCTCCATATTTACGATCTTTAGGATTTGCATGACTTTAGCATCTACTTCCTGTTCAGACATCTTTGTGTGCTCAAACAAGGGGTAAGCTATATTTTCAAAAACAGAAATAGAATCAAAAAGAGCTCCGCTTTGAAAAGCGTAAGAGACCTTGGTTCTAATGCTGAAAAGTTCTTCTTCTGTGAGATTATCAATGCGTTGATTACGGTAAAGAATTTCACCACGATCAATAGATTCTAGGCCAATGATAGATCTTAAAAGAACTGATTTTCCTGTTCCGGAGTGCCCCAAAAGCCCAAGGGTTTCTCCTTTAATCAGAGAGAAATTAACGTCTTCATGAACCATCTTGGTATCGAAGTACTTTGCGAGTTTTTTAATCGTTAAGATCTGTTCCATATTATCCAAACATTAAGAGTAGAATTTTACTTAAAAAGAAATCGGAGATGAGAATAATGATGGAAGATCTCACTACTACCCATGTTGCTGCATTTCCTACGCCCCAAGTGCCATCCTTGGTTTGAAACCCTCGGTAACAGGCCAAGATTGAGATAACGATGGCAAAAAAAGAGCACTTAAACATACTACCAAAAACATCGGCTAGCTTAATGGTATTTAAAACTTTATTCACATAGAACCCGGGTGGCATATTGAATTCAACATTAGCAATCACAAGCCCACCCATAATACCCATGAAGCCAGATAATGTGGCCAGAAGAGGAAGGGAGATCATTGTTGCGACAACTCTAGGTACAACCAAGACACGAATAGGCGAGGTACCAAGAGCTCTAATAGCATCAACCTGTTGTGTAACATTCATGGCCCCAATTTCGGCACTCATACCGGAACCAATTCGACCTGCGATAAGAAGCGAAGTAAAGATAGGAGCAAGTTCTCTTAATAAAGAAATTGAAACAATTGCTGGAACATACAGAGTTCCACCAAATTTTTCTAAACCAAAACCAAACTGCAAAGTCATCACAAGACCTGTGACGGTACCGATGACTATCGTTATTGAAAGAGAACCCATCCCTAAATGAACAATTTGATCCATGAGCCTTGACCAATAAAAAGGACCAGTGACTGCACAGCGAACGAATTCTTTAAAGAAAAGAAAGATATCTCCAACCAATATAAGATTGTCTTTTAATTTAGAGAGCATTACTTAAACTCCACAGATTCCAAAAAATTGTCGAATTCTGGGCCCTGACTGACTCTTGCAGGTAAAGGATTGATTGAGACAAAATCAAAATAACAATTATTTCTGCGTGTATTAAGGATCATAAGAGACACTTGAACACCATCGACGGTGCCAGTGCCTTCCATGCGGTAAGCTTCTCTATTTTTAAACATAGTAGATTCTTTTCTATTAATGTTGAAATGGTCCACAATCTTAAAAGTTTTGAGAGCTAGAGTTTCAAGATGCTCCTCTTGAAACTCCTTACAGAAACTATTACTTAAAAGAATGCTTCCATTTTTTTTATGAGCATAGACGTAATCCGAACTTTCGTCTTTATATGCTACCCATTCAGGGGAGACGAAATTTAATTCATAATGAACGTTCTTTGCACTCGTTGGTCCGCTCTTGCCGATTATCATGGAGCAACTGGAGGTGATTATAAGTATCAGTAGCAGCTTCATCTAACTATTCCTCACGGGTAATATTCAAAGTATTTTAAGTTATTGTAATCTTTCTGAAACCAATATTGGTGTCAAATTCTCAGTGGGACTTTTTTGCCGATAGGTAAAATATGTCTTCTCCATTTTTAAAACCAGGCTACAATGAGTCTTAAGTAGGTAAAAAGGTCCACATGATGAGGGCCGGCCTTGGTAAGTTTAGACAGGAAGTCTTAACGAATGACAAATGTATCAATCCTTTTGACGACTCTATTTCTTGCCGGTGCTCTGGTCGCTCTTCCCGTTTTAGGTGACGTGATTAATCAAGAAACTTTCAAAACTCATATTCGTTGGAATCTTATTGTCCCTAAAGACCAAGTATATATAGTTAAAAAAGATAAAGCGCTTCAAATTGAAACGGTCAATCTTCAACTTTTTGAAACTATGGCCAGTGAATTATCTACCATGAAGATGAATGGCCAGTATATTGAAAATATCAGTTATACAAAAGATCAGTTCCCTGCCCGTCCTGCTACAATCCATGTTGAACTCAAAGACCCTTCAGTTGAGTTATTTTCTTTTTATAGGGACGCGGATAAAAAATATATTTTAGATTTTTGGATTAATACGGATCATGTTTCTGAAAAGACTGCTGCTCTTCAGAAATCAATTCCGCCTCTTTCTCCTGTTCCAAGAGGCGCCATTGTTGTAAAAAAAGTCTCTAAAACAGTCACCGAAACACCTGTTGAAAATGGTATCGATCTTGTAAATAGAAAAAGTTTGATTTTGCCAGTCCTAGAGGTGCCAGTTCAACATAGCTCACATGTGAATCCTGATTATCGTGACATCCGTTATGGGGGAAGCTTTTTCTGGGATTATAAAGAGATGATTCCTCAGTTAGAGAAAGACATTCAACTCTCTTCAAAAGTGCCAGATTATCTTTTTCCGATTAAAGATCGGGAGAAGTTGGATGACCCTAAAGAAGCTCATATGCAATTAACGATAAATTTTTATCGTGAAGAGAAGTGGGGGCTAATGAATAAGTCGATCACTCTTTATGAAAAAAAGTATGATCGTGACAGTAACTTTGTCTTAAATGAATTTATTAAGGCGAATGCTCTTTTAAAAGGTAATTTATCTAAACCAAACAAAGGGATTAGTCAGTCGGCAATGGTGATCCTTGCAAATCTTAAAGATCTGACAGATGACTATGATTTAAAATCGGGAATTCTTCGTTACATTATCCAGTATAGTCTAGATACAAAAGATAATGTTAAAGCTCTAGAATTATCAAAACAACTTTTTGTCGAAGCTCGAGCAGCTTTTGATCAGACACTGGTTATTCAGTCGGCCATGAGTATTCTTCATTGTTTGGCCGAGCTCAAACAAGTAGATAAAATTGAAGAGTTCTTAAGTGATAAAAAGCTTGCTTCTATACTGCCCCCTCAGATGGGACTTGCTTACATAACTTTTTCTATGCTTGCTAAAAATCAAAGCAAAGAAATTATTAGGCGTTACAAAGCAGTTGAAAAGTCGTTAGTTAGACCTATTCACCCTGCTATCCTATACAATGTCGCGGAAAGTCACTTTAGAAATGCTGATTATGAACAGGCCATTAAGGCTTATGATGAGTTCTTATCAACTTATTCATATTTACTACAATCACCCTATGCACGTTTGAGATTAGGTTTATCCTATGAACTACTTGATCGCCCAGCAACAGAAAATCTTGTGCTTTATAAAAATGCTATTGATCGCTCAACGAGTCCTGAAGTTCGTTATGAGGCAAAACTACGTTACGTGGCCTACCGTCTTGTTCGTAAGCTCAGGCCAACAGCTGAAGATAAGGAAATAGATGTTTTTCTAGAACAGTCTCCAGATGAAACAAAAGCTTTAAATCATGATCTTAAAAAGCTGTTATGGTTAGTTCGCCTTCGCATTTTTATCACCTCTAAAGAATATGATAAGGCCTTAAGTTACCTCACTTCGATTCCACTTGATTCATTGAAGCCTGCAGAAAGAAGAGTTTTTGAAGGAGATGGAGCAGAAGTTGTTTTTGGTCTTATTCAAGAGGCCTACTATAAAGAAGACTACGCTAAGGTTGTGAAGCTCTGGGAAGTCTACAAGAGTAAGTACGAAACAAAGGTCGCAAAGAACCTTTATATGAACTTTGTTGTCTGTGAAGCTTACATGAAGCTTGGTCTTTATCAGAGTTATGATCGGGCCCTGGCAGGCTTTAAGAGTGTACAGGGTACTGAACTGCGTACTTTTCCTATTTGGATTGAACGTGTAAAAAGTACCAATCTGACAGAGATGGTGGAAGAACTTAATCTGATTCGAGTGATGGCAGAGAACAATTTTGACGCCGCAAGTGGCATGTTGGCCTCATTTCCAGTGTCATTAAGGGACTCAATTAACTTCCATTTTTATTCAGGGTTGATACATTTTAACCAGAAAAAGTACATAGAAGCGACAACTGAGTTTGAAAAAGTGCTTGTAGGACAGAACCCTGGAAACCAGCTTACACCAAGGCAGACTGCTGATCTTCTCATGAGTTACGTTGAGTCTTTATATCAGTTAAAGGATCAGAATAGATTTAAAACAGTGGTTAAGGCCCTGGGCCGTGACATTGATAAGTCAAAGTCGGCACAAATCTTGAACATCTCAGAAAGAATCAATTATCTCCTCGTAGAAGTCTATGCGGGGGATAAGGATGGTAACTGGACTGAGATTGAAGAGATGACTAAATCATTTCGTGAAAAATTTCAAAAATCTCCTTACAGCGCACGGATAGGTTATCTTTATGGCCTATCATTGATTAAGAATTCAAAAGTGGCAGATGGACGGGAGGTTTTAAAAAAATTAACCAACGATAAAAAAGTTCCTTCTCACATTAAGGAAATGTGTCTGAGTGAACTTGCGGCTTTAGAACTAGCGAATAAGAAATTTTAATTAGCAAACCAAATAACAACGGACAGGAGGTCTAATGTTAACTCAAGGTTTAGTACTCGTAGGAAATCATCCAAAATTCAACAATTCCCTGGAGACGGCACGTAATGTGGCCGTGACTAAAACTCCTATCCTCATTTATGGGGAGGCAGGATCAGGTAAAAAAGCTGTTGGAAGTTACATTCACAATCATTCAGCGAGAAAAAATGCTCGTCTTGAAATTGTGAATTGCGGCGAAGATTCACAAATGGTTGAAAAAATCGTTTTGGGATACCGAGACGATGAGTCAGGCAGATTCAATCGTGGAGTTCTAGAACTTGCCAATGGTGGAACGGTAATATTTGCCAACATTGATGCACTGGATGAAAATTTTCAGAAACGCCTCTATACTATTCTTCAAGAACTCCCTGACTATGAACTAGACGTTCGTGTTCTTGCTACCACTTCTAAGAATCTTTCTAAGTTAGTGGCGGCCGGAAAGTTTTCTCGCGCTCTATATACTTACTTCAATGGTGCCCAGATTGATTTGGTGTCACTTCGTGAAAGAGGAACAGACGTGGAATTGATCGCTCGTCATTTTATCACTGAGTTTGCCGCCGAAACCAATCGTGGTGACTTTGAATTGGCAGACGATGCCGCTCGTAAGCTTTCAGATTATAACTGGAGCCAAAATCTTTCAGAATTAAAAAACTTTATCCGTAAAACAATGTCGACAATGGAAGGTTCTATTCTTGATGTTCAGGCCATTGAGAACGGTGAGAGAAAAGTTGAATTCTCTTCTGCTGAAACAGATGAAGATGGCTTTAAGCTTATGTCTCTTAAAGACGCTGAAAAACTTCTTATTAAAAAAGCCCTTGTATTTACTTCAGAGAATAGAACTCAAGCTGCAAAAATTCTTGGTGTTTCAATCAGAACTCTTAGAAATAAGATCAATGAATATAGAACTGAAGGAACAAGCTATTTTGTTAATTTGAGATAGTTAACGATTCTGTTTATTGAGGCCATGCATGGATATGAATGACAAAACACTAAAGTCCCTTACCACGGCATTAAACTTCCGTGAGATGAGACAGGAATTAATCTCGAGTAACGTAGCGAATGCTAATACTCCTGGTTATAAGGCCAAAAAGCTTGATTTTGAGCAAGCTTTGGCCCGTGCTTTAGACGTTGATGGTCAGATGCAGATGAATGCAACCGATGGAAGACATCACAATGTTGGAAATGGTGGCTTCAATAATCTAGAACCTGAAATTTATGACAACCCTAATGGAGTTGTTTCGGAAGATGGTAACACTGTGGATGTGGAAGCTGAGATGGCACAGATGGCAGAAAACAAGTTGATGTACGATGCATTGGTGCAACTCATAAATAAAAAAATGGGCATCATGAAGTATGCTATCAACTCGGAAAAGTAAGGGGAACCTAAATGGATTTACTCTCGAGTCTAAAAATTAGTGCTAGTGGATTAGCAGCTCAAAGAAAAAGAATGGAAGCTCATTCTTCGAATATTGCTAATGCACAGACCACAAGAACAGCTGAGGGTGGCCCTTATCGACGTAAAGAAGTTGTGTTTGGTTCAGAGCCTGCTCGTAATGAGTTTTCAGAGATTCTTGAGGGTGAATTATCAGAGAATGCTCAGACAGTTCATGCTACAGAAGTTATTCATTCCGATAAAGTCATTTACAAACATGATCCTTCTCATCCGGATGCAAATGCTGAGGGGTATGTAGCGATGCCTGACATCAATCCAATGGTTGAGACAGCAAACATGATGGAAGCACACAGAGCGTATGAAGCTAACGTTTCGGCGATTAATACGACGAAGCAGATGGCAACTAAAACTTTAGAGATTGGAAGATAAGGGAATAACTTATGGCCATTAAAGACATTGGTGGATTTCAACAGACTCTCGGCAATGCCGATGCACATGGTTGGTCTAGAAAGGTCGATAATGGTGGCATATCAAATTTTGATATTGAAACACCAGGGGTCCAGGAATCTGGAGCTGGTAGTAAGACATTTGGTGATTTTTTGCAGGAGTCTATTGCACAGGTAAACTCCACACAGCACGATGCAAATATTGCTATGGAAAAGTTAGCATCAGGCGAGAGTCAAAACTTACATGAAACACTTCTTTCAGTTGAGAAAGCTGATATTGCTTTCAGAACCATGAACCAGGTGAGAACAAAAGTTCTTGATGCGTATAGAGAGATTATGAAGATGCAAATCTAGCTAGGATGGCTAGAAGGCAGTATGGAATCAGGAGGATTCTTTGAATAACTTTGCGACACAGACATTTCAAAACTTTTTTGATTTTTTCAAAACGTTAGATATGTCGAGAAGATTGGGTTTACTTGCCATCCTGGGGTTCCTCCTGTCAGTGATGGTGGGGATTGTCGTTTGGTCATCTAAAACAGATTATAAAGTCCTTTATACCGATCTTACAAAAGATGATTCCGCGATCATCACTAGGATGCTTGAGGAAGGCAAAATATCATATCAAGTTAAAGACGATGGTAAAACAATCACTGTACCAGAAGATCAAGTTGAGATCTGGCGTTTAGAAATTGCTAAAAAAGGTGTGAATTTTACTGGTACTGTCGGTTACGAAGTTTTTGATAAACAATCTTTCGGTACAACTTCATTTGTTCAAAAGATTAATAAACAAAGGGCCCTTGAAGGGGAACTTGTAAAAACAATCATGCATATTAAAGGTGTTACACGTACGCGAATCCACCTTTCAATCCCCGAATCGTCTCCCTTTGTTTCTGAAAGAAAACCGCCAAGCGCTTCAGTCGTTTTAGAAGTTGAACGTGGAGTGACGATGACTCCTGATGAGATTAAGGGGATTCAATCTCTTATCAGTTCATCAGTAGACGGGATGCGCTCATATAACGTTGTTGTTATCGATGCTCGTGGCAAAAAGTTATCTGAAAATGATGGCGATCAGATGTCGACTGAAACAGCGAACCGTATTGCTCTTGAGTCAAAACTTAATTCTCAATATGAGAAAAAAGTAGAAGAGATCCTTAGCCGTGTCATAGGTGAGGGGAAGGTAATAGCTAAAGTATCCATCAATATGGATTTTACTGAAAAAATAGAAACTCAGACTTCATACGATAGCGAAAATACTGCCGTTCATTCAGAAGTTAGGAATGAACAAAAAATGGTTGGAACAAGGCCTTCTCCACAGGGTATTCCTGGAGCAAGATCAAATCTTCCTGGAGAAGCTCCACAACCAGGAATTCCAGAAACTCGTAACGATGTTGATAAATCTCTTGTTACAAGAAACTACAACGTGCCTACAACGGTAACAAAATCTAAAAAGCCTACCGCAAATATTCAGAACATGTCGGTAGCAGTGATGGTTGATGGAAAAAAAATGCCAGTGCTGGCCAAAGATGGCACACCCATGCTGAATGAAGATGGTTTACCTGTAACAAAATATCTCGCCTGGACAAATGAAGAACTTCAGAATTTTCAGCAGATTGTATCAAGCTCTTTAGGTATCAATAACCAAAGAGGGGACAAACTTGTTATTAAAAATATGGAATTTGCTAGAGAAGATATGGCAGAGATGGAAGCCATTATGCGTGCACGTGAGAATCGTGAGCTTATCAAAAACGTAACAAAATACTTAATTATCGGTGCCATCATTTCATTGTTCTTTTTTATGGTGGTTAGACCCTTCATACAATGGCTTACAGAGAACTCTGTTGAGTCAATTGAGGACTTTTTACCTAAAACAATTGAAGAGCTTGAAAAAATTCAGGCCAATTCTCGCCTTCCTGGACTTGAAG
>CAMCZE010000059.1 GCA_945885655.1 Bacteriovorax stolpii
TCAAGAGAGATGGCCAACCTTGAATCTCTAGCACTCACATTTTCCATGATAGAAGACAAACTTCATCTGGCCTTTGATTTTCAGGTGAAAAAACTTGATACATCTTCCATCACGACTAAAGTAAATAAGATGAGTATCAACATTAAAAAAGAATTGCTTCCAAGAGAGTATTCTTTAGGCACAGACATGATCAATCAAGATCAGCTCCTAAAGGCCCTTGAAAGTGTCATTAACGAAGTAAAACTAAAAAGTGTTTTCTAAATAATAAGGGCCCAAAAATGGGCCCTTATTTATCATTATCTTTTAATTGGTTTATAGATTTGATTGAGTCCTTCAAGAGGATATTTCTTTTTGAAAAGTCCAATGATCGCTCCACCTAATCCATTTCCATTTCCTGGAGTACTTGTGAACTTCTCATCGCGCACTTTTGTCCAAAGAAAATCTGGGCGAGTTTCAGAGATCCACTCTCCACCAACAATATCGCCTCTGCTGTTAAGCTCAAGGACATAATCATATTCTTTTTTATTTGTTTGTTGTGCTGGAGTACCGGTTACCGGTAATTTGCTAACAAATCCGATATAACCTGTGGCCGCTTCCGCTGCATCAAAAAACTCCAACTCATCACCATAAAACATAGTCGTTTTAACACGAACTTTTCTTGAAACACCATCTTTAACATCTCTTGCAGTCACGCCTTTTTCTTCTACCACTTGAGACTCATAGGCATAAACCGGCTGATTCCAAACATCGTTAAAACGATCCACGTCGGCCACAAAGCCTTTAGAATTAATACCAATCATGTTTGTTATCACAAGGTGAAAAGTTCCTGCATTGGTATCTGCACATTCAGCTACCTCAGCATCCACTTTTGAAGGAACTGGCACATCACCATCTTCCTCAAACGCTTCTCCGGCCACTTTACCTTCAGCTCCACATCGTCCGCCAACACTCGCGTGTCTGCCTTTAGAATTAAAAGCATCATGCATGGCCAGAAGGCCTTTCACATCAGAAGAACCAAAATGAACCTTGATCCCATCTTTATTAACAAGACTTACCGGAGCTGGCTCTGGGTAGTTCACGGCCGCAAGTGCCCATCCATGACAAATCCCTTCCCACCAAAGTTTATTTTCATTGTAAGTACTAAGAACTCTTGTTGTTAAAGTATATTGATAATCGTTTTGAGAAATGTCATACAGCTCAGCAGGAGAAAGTTCGGCCAATTCTGCTTCAGACATCTGTTTAAGTTCTTCTTTTGTATTTAAGTGGTAATGGAAAGGTTGAGGATTTGCACTGTTCCAACGGTAAGCAATACCACCCTTATTTGATGGCCAGAAATTTTCAGACCATGCAAGACGATCATCTTTAAGTTTTGCACTCATTGGAAGTCGAGAGAAGTTGGTTTCCGTCATCACTTTAGTAATGGAATTAAAAACAAATGGACTGTTAAGTTTATCCCACTTAGCTGCATGGGCCTGAGAGGCCAAACAAAGTGTGGCAAGGACAGCAATTTTTTTCATAAGATGACCCTTTGTGAACTCGTTAATGCCGCGTGTTATACACTCTTAAAGCATCTCCCTCAATACAAATGATATTTTTTACAAATTGAATCTGAAATCGTCCTCGATGAATGGGCCGATTTTAACAGGTTTTGAACTTCGTTCTCTACCTCTCACCCAGTGCCTTCGCTTTTCTGCAGGTATTATTAAGGCCAGGGAGAAAACTCTCAGAGTTTTCTCCCTGGCCCGTCCGAAAAAAGAACGTCGAAGAAAGAAAAACTTAAAGAGGACGGAGGAAAGATTTAGATGCGTAAGCCCTGGAGGACGGAGATTGATAAACACTCAATATTTAAAGTTTTTGACACTTACTTCTGTACCGAACATAACCCTTTTTACAATACCAGGTCTTCCCGTCGGCCCCTAAGACACTATGAGTAGGGACTCGAATCTTTATACAAGAATCACGTTTGATAGTGTAACCAGGCCCACAGCTCCACCCTGGATTCAAGTGACTTGGGATCGCGTGTTTAGGGTATGTTATACATTTTCCCTGAAAAAGGTGTTTTTTACCACGACAGTGCTTCTGATCAATCTCCATGATGAGCTGAGGATAATCTGTGATGATTCCATCCACTCCCATATCTTTAATGTCTTGAATCTCTTTGACGGTATTGATGGTCCACGGAATAACCTTCATTCCCATTTTATGAAAGTAGGCCATATCTTGTTCGCTCAGATCTTTGTAGTACGGAGAAAAAACCTTAGGCACAAAATCCAACCCTACTAAGACAGTTTCTTTTTTATAACTGCCCTTTTTAAGGGCCACAAGAGAGATCTCTGGATGTTTTTCATGAATGTAGTTTAAAACTCTCCAATCAAAACTCTGGATCATAAATCGGGAGACAGGGAGTGAGTCCTTGAGTATTTTCACGACCAAATCGGAGAACGTTTTGTAATCAGGTTGAAGTTTTTGTTTTTCTTGATCCACAGAAGATTTAATCTCCACGCTATAAGCTACAACTCTGCCTTCTAACCTTTTAAGCGTGCGCTCTGTTTCCTGAATGAGGGCCAAGAGCCTCGGTTTTGATTCACTGACTTTTTGTTGTTTAGGAAAACGTGCAAAAAACTTACTCCCACAATCAATGCCCACGATGTCTGAATAATTTAAAGTGAATATGTTCTGTTTTTCGGAAACACAAATTTCTGGATTAATCCATGGTTGATGACTAACCACCACTTCCAGGTCTTTTGAGATCACGACATCTAATTCTAAAGTTGTTACAGGATATTTGAGGGCCTCTTTCATGGCACCTATGGTGTTCTCAGGATAGAGACCTCGAGCACCTCGATGCCCTTGCCAATCAAAAGAGTAAGCTTGCAGAGAGATTAAAAACAATAAAAGAGTTGTGATCATGGGATCACTTTAACATGACTTTTAGTCTAGTCCAAGAAACTGATCATAGGTGCACTCTTCATCTCTCACGCCGCGCTCCTCAATGGAGATCACTCGGTTAGCGACTGTTTGAACAAATTCATGATCGTGTGAGGTAAATAATAAGGTACCCTTAAAATCAATCAAACCTTCGTTAACGGCGGTGATGGTTTCAAGATCTAGATGGTTGGTTGGATTATCCATCACTAAAACGTTGGCCCCAGAGAGCATCATTTTAGAGAGCATACACCGAACTTTTTCTCCCCCTGAGAGAACATTACATTTTTTCAGGGCCTCTTCTCCAGAAAAAAGCATACGTCCTAAGAAGCCACGCAAAAAGGTTTCTGTTTGATCCTTAGAATACTGACGAAGCCAATTGATAAGATCTAATGATGCATCCTTGAAAAATGCTGAGTTATCATTAGGAAGATAAGCGCGCGAGGTTGTGATCCCCCACTCAATGGTTCCAGCATCAGGTTTTAATTCACCCATGATAACTTTAAATAAAGTAGACGTAATAACTTCTGATTTCGCTAAAAAAACAGTCTTCTGACCTTTTCTTATCGTAAACGAAACGTTGTTAATAATTTTTTTGCCTTCAAGACTCACGGTTAAACCATCTACTCTTAAAAGACTATCTCCGGCCTCACGATCTGGTTTAAAACCTACATAGGGATATTTACGAGTTGAAGGTTGAATGTCCTCAAGGGTGAGTTTATCAAGCATTTTTTTTCGAGAAGTGGCCTGACTTGATTTAGAAGCGTTGGCAGAAAAACGTTGAATGAACTCTTTTAAGTCCTTCATCTTCTCTTCAACTTTTTTATTTTGATCAGACAACAAACGCTGGGCCAGTTGGCTTGATTTGTACCAAAAGTCATAGTTACCCACAAAAAGTTTAATCTTTGTGAAATCGATATCGCAGATATGTGTACAAACTTTATTTAAAAAATGTCGATCATGGGACACAACCAAAACTGTTGTGTGTTGCTGATCCATGATGAAGTTCTCTAACCACTGAATCGCCTTGATATCTAAATCATTGGTAGGTTCATCCAAAAGAAGGATCTCTGGTTTGCCAAAAAGGGCCTGGGCCAAAAGGACCTTCACTTTTTCACCACCGGTAAGTTCTTTCATCTTTTTATTGTGAAAATCTTCTTTAATTCCAAGACCTGCTAGAAGTGCCGCTGCATTGGCCTCAGCTTCCCAGCCATTCATTTCAGAAAATAATGACTCAAGCTCGGCAGTGCGTTCGCCATCAGCATCAGAAAAATCTTCTTTGGCATAAAGAGCATCTTTTTCTTTCATAATCTCAACTAGACGGGAGTGACCTAGGATCACCGTCGTGAGTACTTCTTCTTCTTCAAAAGCGAAGTGGTTTTGTTTTAAAACCGCAAGCCTCTCTCCCGGAGAAATTTCAATTTTTCCACCAGTAGGAGAAATCTCTCCACTTAGAATGCGGATGAAAGTTGATTTCCCTGCACCGTTAGCGCCAATAACGCCGTAACAGTTTCCTGGAGTGAACTTAAGGTTAACGTCATCAAAAAGAGTACGTCCGCCAAACTGGAGTCGAATGTCATGTGCTGCTATCATATGGGGTGGAACGTTAACACAAAAAAGAGGGACCGTCTTTAGGTAAATGACTTAGTTGTGGTCTTTAGATTCCTCGGAATCTTCGTTAGAAATGGCGTCATGATATTGCTCCTGCATTTCCTTAACCTGCTCATAATGGGCCCCTAGAGCATCCTTGAGCCCCTCTTCATGCTTGATTTCAAGTTGATCAATAAAATAATCATGCTCTTCGATGGCCTCTTTATTTTGCCGATAAAGTTTTTTATCGGGTTTGCCATTTTCATCGGCATACAAGTTGGCCCGTGTATTGGCCAGATTGTTAAATTCGGTACGGTAGACCTCTCGTAAGGCCACGTACTTGTTATACATCTCTTCCCCGTCCTCAGGCTCAAGATTAACTAAAAGCTCTTTAAGTTCCGCATTCCAGCTCGCAACAGTGCCTAACTCAGCTTCTTCATCATGAACTTCTGGCCTAGACTTTTTGGATTTTGCTTTAACGGCCAGCTCTTCGCTCTGAGGTTCAAAATGTCTTTTCTTCACAATCGCTGGAGAACGATTATTAACTGATGGCACATCGGCCAGCTGCCTTCTGACTGCACTCATATTGACTCGAACAGTATCGGCCAGAGGCCCATCTTGAGTATGAGGATAGAATTTGTAAATGACGGCAGAAAAGAGGATAAATAGATATAATACTCTCATGAGAAAAATTATATCTGGAATGTGGGATTTTACCGATATAGGCCAGTATTACCTAGTTTGTACCAAGGCGCTCAGGTACAAATCTATCGGCATTTATGAATGTCTAAAGCGATATAGATATTTTCTAGATCATTGGGAGTGGTGTTAATGTTGGAGCGAAACTCTGTCTCACAGCTTTTAAGTTTCTCACACAAAAGACTTTTTTTGAGTTTCTTTTGTTCATAAGAGGAAAGTTTCATCTCTACTTTTTTTACACTCTTATAATAGACAAATACTGATGCCATCTCTCCATTTTGGCCCGGATGTTCGTTCATGTCATGAAAAACACAGTCGTTACGCCCACTTTTTTCTTCACAAACTCTTTTGGCCTGCGTGTGTGCATAGTTTTTGGCCATACGATGGCCCATCGAATCTTTTTCTTTAAAATGAGAAAATGCATGTCCTACAGTATTTATTTCTTTGATTTTCGTCTCAGGGATAACAATCTTTGTAAGATCACAAACCATGGGTGTCGCGGCCCAAACAGTGGAATGGCATACTAATGAGATCACAATAGTTAATAGATTTTTCATTAATATCCCTTCGTTCAATTTTAAAGTACTAATGGATAAATGATAGTTCAATGCTGTCTAGGAACAGCATGAACGAGTGATTTTTGTAATTTATATAGAGTGTGAACAATTAAAGCTTGGTTTCCAATTCTGCCCACTCAGCAAAAAGTTTTTCTAGTTCTGCTTCTGCCTTCACAAGGTGAGTTTGAGTCGTCTGCATCTTCTGCTTTTTTTCTTTATCTAAGCTTGCGTAATCAAAGGCCGCTAGCTCGGCCTTAAGTTTTTCGACCTTTTTTTCAAGCTTTTCGATCTCGCCTGAGATCTGGCCATATCGGTTACGTTCTTTGTTACTCATTTTATCTGCGGCCGGAAGCGTGTTTTTTGCTTCCACTTGCGGAGTTGATTTCTTTTTCATTTGCTCTTCAAGATGAAGGGCCTCAAGGAACATCTCGGCTTGAGAGAAGCCGGCCTCAAAATTTTCGATCTTACCATCGTAGAGGACCCAACACTTGTCAGTGACATTATCAATGAAAGACCTATCATGGCCCACAATGATAAGGGCACCTTCGTATGTCCGAAGCTCTTCTTCTAAAATCCCGATCGTTTCTAAATCAAGATCATTGGTAGGCTCATCGAAGATCCAAATATCCCGCGAGTTTTTCATAAACTGAGCGAGCTGCAGACGGTTTTTCTCTCCACCAGAGAAAGTATGAATAGGACGTTTAATTTCATCCGAACTAAAAAGAAAATTTTCTAGATAACTTGCAACGTGCCGTTTTTCACCGGTATTTGAAATAACAAAATCAATACCTTCACCGATCATCTTCCAAGGTGTTTCATTTTCATTTAATGACTCACGTTTTTGCGAAAAGTATCCCACATCTAGGCCAGCTGCACGTGTGACTTTACCAGCAGTCTGCTCGAGCTCTCCCAAAAGAATTTTAAGAAGCGAACTTTTCCCGACTCCATTTCTTCCCATCAAAGCGATTTTATCCCCTTTAGCGATGGTAAAATTAAGACCGTTAAAAAGAGTTCTTTCACCAAATTTTAAAGTGAGGTCTTCGGCCGACATCAAGACTTTTGTTTTTCGACCAGATGATTGAAGGTTTAAACTCACCGATTTATGTGCCAGAGATTTTAAATCCGCAATGGCCTTATTTAAATTGCCGTAGTCTTCAATACGCTTTTTACTTTTTGTTCGACGAGCTTTTGCCCCACGACGAATCCATGCGGTCTCACGTCTTTGAGAGTTACTCAGTTTATCTAGTTCTTTTTCTCGACGTTTTTGATCCTCAATTAGAAAATCTAAATACTGCTCATAAGTCCCAGAAAAACTTCTCAGTTTACCTTGTTGAATATGAACGATTCTATCCACAACGTTAGTTAATAAACTTCTATCATGGGAGATGATCATAAAAGTTTTACGAGATCCTTGAAGTTCTTCTTCGAAGCCCTGAATGGTTTCAAGATCCAAATGATTGGTGGGCTCATCCCAGAGAATAAGTTCTTGGGGAGCTGATAGACCTAAACTTAGGGCGACTTTTCTTTGCTCCCCCCCAGACAGTGAACTCATCAGACGATCAAGCTTTTCCACACCAAAGAACTTCAAATAACTAATGAACTGAGCATGGATTTTATCTTCACCCATCTTTGTGAGTTCTTCATAGATATGAGATTGTTCATTGATCAGTTTATCAAAGTCCCCGTCTCCAGTGCCTAACTTCTCATTAATAACATCAAGTCTTTTTTTAAGTTTGCCCATGGCAGGATGAAATTCAAAAAAATAATTCTCGACATCCCAATCTTCTACATTTGGTAGTTCCTGAGGCACATAAAAATAGGTGAAATCTCGGGCCTTATCATAAATAAACGGGGGTACAGTCGTATCGGGTGTGACCATGCCGGCCAGCACTTTAAACAAAGATGATTTGCCGTGACCATTAAGACCTAGGACTCCAATCTTATCGCCTTGATTCAATGTAAAAGTGACATCTTTAAAAATGACTTTATGGGGATAATGAAGACTCAAGTTTTGAAGGGTGCAAAGTGTACTCATGGGCCTATCTTACCCAAAGAGCTCCTTCATGACATCAAACATCTTCATTTTTGATAGGTGATTTTTAATATAATTGCGATTCTCAGGTTTATACCAAAAGAAAAATGTCCGTTGTTTTGTTTTATCATCCAGACTGATCGCCGTGTCGACTTTTTTAAGGGTATAAGGATGATACCCAGAATAATATATCTCTGTTGCCACTGTCATTGGTGTGGGTGTGAAATCCTGAATCTGCTCAAGCTTATAACCGAGGGCCTTAGTACGGGCCGCGAGTTTGGCCATGTCCTCAGGTTTACATCCCGGATGGGAAGAAATGAAATAGGGAATGATCTCTTGTTTAATGCCTTTTTTGCGGGAAACCTCATCAAAACGCTGCTTAAATTTATGAAAGAAATCAAAACTTGGCTTACGCATGAGTTTTAAAACTTCATCTTCCGTATGTTCTGGGGCCACTTTTAAGCGTCCTGAAACATGGTGAGTGATGAGTTGCTCCACATATTGTTCATCTTCTTTAGGATGAGTGGAGCGAGGATCAAACATCAAATCATAACGAAGTCCTGAACTCACAAAAGCTTTTTTCACTTCAGGGTGCTTAGAGACTTCTTTATAAAGCTCAGTCATGCGTTGAGGATTGGTATCAAGATTTTTACAAATCTGAGGAAACACACATGATGGTGCCGCACACTTATCACAGACATCCTGATCAATACCTTTCATCTGATACATATTGGCCGATGGGCCTCCAAGATCAGAAATATAACCTTTATAATCCGGCATGCGCACAACCTGATCAAGCTCTTGCATAATCGACTTCTGCGAACGCGAAGCGATCATCTTACCTTGATGGGCGGAGATCGTGCAAAAGCTGCAGCCACCAAAACAGCCACGGTGGGTGTTGATGGAGAACTTTATCATATCAAAGGCCGCAATGGGCCCGCGGTCTTTGTATTTAGGGTGAGGAAGTCGTGTGTAAGGCAGATCAAAAGAAGAGTCGATCTCTTTTTCCGTCATAGTCTGATATGGAGGATTGATCACAAGAATCTTACCATCAACTTTCTGAGTCAGGCGCCGAGCGTATTGTTTATTGGATTCAACTTCCACGTGCATGAAGTTTTTTGAATAAGCTTTTTTATCTTGCAAACAATCTTCATGAGAAGTGAGCTCAAAAGTCTCCCACTGTTTATTTTTAGGTAGTTCCTCTTCAACATTTTGTAAAAAAGCGGTCTGAGCAATGGTTCTCAAAGAATGAAAAGGTATACCTTTGGTGAGGTACTTCACCACATCACGGATCGGTTGCTCCCCCATGCCATAGATCAAAAGATCGGCACCCGAAGAAGTTAAGATATTTGGCATGAGCTTATCTTGCCAAAAATCATAATGGGTCACTCGGCGAAGAGAGGCCTCAATCCCACCAATGACAACCGGAACATCTGGATACACTTCCTTGAGTTTTTGAGTATAAACGGTAGTGGCATAATCTGGTCTAAAATCTGGAGAACCACCAGGCGTATAAGCATCGTTTGAACGAAGCCGTTTTCCCGCAGTGTATTTATTCACCATGGAATCCATGTTTCCAGAAGTCACACCAAAAAAGTATTTAGGTTTACCAAATTTTTTAAAATCCCGAAGATCATCTTGCCAATTTGGCTGAGCGATAATGGCCACTTTTAAGCCCAAGGATTCAAAAATTCTACCCATCACAGCAGCACCAAAAGCTGGGTGATCCACATAAGCATCACCTGTGATTAAAATCACATCCAGCTCATCCCAGCCACGCTTCTTAGCTTCTTTTACAGTTGTTGGGAGCCAGGCCGTGATGGGCAGCTCATTGGGGTTAATTTTATCCATGGGCCGGAATTTACAGGATTTCGGGCATAAATACAAACTCTCTAGAAGAGATTACAGACGTCCTGTCTGGAACCCTCATTTAGGATACAAACCAGCTATCATGACTAAAATCAGTGAGTTCAACGAGGGGATTATATTCTTGGGCCCTTAAAGAGTAAAAAGTGTCACTCAACTAAATCTTTTATCCAGCTTAAAGTTCTCGGGATGTTTCCCTTTTTTATCCCTAAAAAAATCCATTATCGCTCTCATGTCTTTCTCAAAGTCAGTGGGATAGATCACTGGACCTAGGCCCGCTTCTTTTTTTTCGTAGTCAGCATAACCCAAAACGATGGGTACATTGGCCTTCTGGGCAATGTGATAGAAACCTGTTTTCCAGTTATCATTTGGGCCTCGAGTCCCTTCCGGGGCAATCATGAGGGCCAGATCCTTATGAATTTTAAAAAGATTCGCCATAGCATCCACGTTACTGATGCGATCAGCATCTTTGAGTTTACTGCGATCAATCCCGACTCCGCCGGCCGGACCTAAAGCAATACCAAGAGGAAATTTTAACCACTCACTTTTAATCACGAACTTTGAATTTCGTTTCATCAATGTGGCCACTGCTAAAGCAGGAACGATGTCATGATTAGAGGTATGAGGGCCCCCTAAAAAAATGAAGGACCTGAGATCATCTGGAAGTTGGTTTACAAATTTCCAACCAGAAGCTTTAAAAATAAGGGTGCAGATTTGTCTTAGCATTTTTTTACTTTTTTTGTCGTGATGAGAAGAATCTTCTCAGATCGTTTAAGCTTTTTTACCATGGCCTCAAACTTTGAGGCCAGTGATCTGTTGGCAAACTTCTTATTAAAAACCATCTGAACAGCGGCCCCTGTGCGAAAAAACTTGGCCCCTTTCTTAGAACTGGTATGTTCATCAAAACGGCGCTTAAGATCTGTCGTTATACCTGTGTATAAGTGACCTTTCTCATTTTCAATGATATACACAAACCAAGGTGAAACTTTCATGTTAGTATCTTAGACATCTATGAGCAGAATAAAAATACCTTTTTCCGAATTCACCTTTTCCTTTGCCCGCAGCTCTGGCGCGGGTGGACAAAACGTCAATAAACTTAATACAAAAGCGACCCTGCACTGGCGCTTAGATGAAACTCAAAATTGCTCTTATTCGGTTTTAGAAAGATTCAGGGCCAAGTATGGTCACTTCATCACTGACAGTGGTGAGGTTCAGATTACCAGTCAAAAACATCGCTCACAAAAGGCCAACATGGATGATTGCATCGAAAAGTTGCATGAAATGCTCCAGGATGTGGCCATTCCCCCAAAAATCAGACGCGCGACAAAACCAAAACGAAGTGCAGTGCTCAAACGTCTCTCAGGTAAGAAAAAAGACGGAGAAAAAAAACGTCTTAGAAAAAACGATTATTAATAAACAAGCCCACAATCTGGACACTCATTGACCGTTGGTGAAAACGACGCTCCACAGGCCTGACAAATCACTTCAGTGGCCGTTGGATCATAGATAGCATTCAGGTGATCAAAGTTTGGTACATGCCCTTTTACGTGCTTTAAATAATCATTTTTAAAGTAGGCCATGAGTTTGTCTTGATCTTCCCCACGCCCCCACACTTCCACAGTTACTTTGCAGCCCGTGGTGCAAGTTTCACCATTGGTTTTAAGCATGAGTTCAAGACCTTCATTTTTAAGTTTGAACTGATGGTTCTTAGCTTCTTGAAGATCCATCACACCAATTAAAATGTCTTCCATAATTACCTTTTAAATTTTTCCGTGAGGTACTTTAAATAATCATTCACATTTAACTCTCCCACAATATCACGTGAGGTTATAGAGCGCCCTTTAGAATGAATATTTTCCACCAGGTAGTCTTTAATACTGTCAAATTTTCCGACAGAGATGTCTTTATTCATACGAGGCAGTGTCTTTTTCATTTGCTGATAAAGGCCACCTGAGATCAAATTTCCAAGGGTATAAGTAGTGAAATAACCAAAAGCGGCCCCTGCCCAATGAGAATCCTGCATTATGCCTTCGGCGTAGTCTTTGGGTATTATCCCTAAATAATTTTTATACTTCTCATTCCAAATCTCTGGCAACTCGTCCACTTTAAGGTCCTGATTAAAAAGCATCTCCTCAATCTCGTAGCGGATAATGATGTGGAGGTTATAATAAAGCTCGCTGGACTCTACTCTGATGAGTCCAGGGGTTGATTTATTAAAAATCCTGTACAGCTTTTTTTCATCAATGCCTTTCATCGCCTCTGGAAACATCTGTTTCATCTTGGGATGAATAAAATGCGAGAACTCTAAGGATCGACCAATAACATTTTCCCAAAATCGGGATTGTGACTCATGAACTGATAATGAAACTGCTTCTTGCAGAGGAGTTCCTTCCCACTCACGGGGAAGATTATTTTCATATAGAGCATGTCCCACTTCATGCATGGTTGAAGAAAGTGAATCCAAATGCTCTTCTGCATAGCGAGTGGTGATCCTCTGATCCTGTGGCGAGATGTTGATGCTGAAAGGATGGGCCGAAACATCTAAACGAGAATTCTCTTCTGGTAAACCAAAGAGCCTTGCTACATAAAGACTGATCTCTTTTTGTTTCTCAATCGCAAATGGCCCCTTCAAATCAGGTATTTTTACAAACGTTCCCTGTTCTTGTACATCACCTACCAACTTTGTCAGTCCTTTTTTAAGCTCTGAAAACAAAACGGAGATCTGGGCGGAATCAAATTCTTTATCATGCAGTTTGATCAAAGCATCATAAGGCTTTTTGACTTTAAAAAATGTCGTTTCTCTTTTTTTAAGTTCAATTAACTTCGCCAAATGAGGTTTAAAAGTTTTCCAATCATTTTTTTTTCGAGCTGCCGCCCACGCATGCGTGGCATGAGTCTGAGCTGAACTTAATTCCAGTACATGTTTTAACGGAAACTTCTTATTAAGCTCATAGTCCCAGGTAAGTTCAACTAAGAGTTTTTTCTCTAGCGCACTGAGCTTTTTCTGGGCCTTAAATTCTTTTAGAAGAGTATCGTATTTTTTTGATGTGATATGGGAGTGAATTTTCC
>CAMCZE010000060.1 GCA_945885655.1 Bacteriovorax stolpii
AGCAAGAAGATCAATAACTTTAATACCAGTAAAGAATGGTTCTTTCTTGGTAGATTGGTTCGCGAACTTCGGAGCTTCACGATGAATCGGATAACTTTTTTTATTATTTAGCGGACCAGCTTCATCAACAGGCTCACCAATAACGTTAATAATACGACCCAAACATTCACGACCTACTGGCGCCTGAATTGGCTTTCCAGTATCTCTAACATCTTGACCGCGAGATAAACCTTCAGTCGCATCCATTGCAATACATCTAACCATGTTGTTACCACGGTGTGATGCAACTTCAACTGTGAGGTTTCCTTCTCCGCCAGGCAATGTTTTGTTCGTGATCTTGAGTGCGTTGTAAAGCGCCGGAAGTTTGCCATGAGCAAACTCAACGTCGATTACAGGTCCCAACACTTGACGAATAACCCCTGTGTTTTCCATTTAATGGCTCCTTAACCGTTCAGAGATTCAGCACCAGATACAACTTCGATTAACTCAGTTGTAATACGGGCCTGTCTCATCTTATTCATTTTTAACGATAACTTCTTAATCACTTCTCTACTATTTTTGGAAGCATTTTCCATAGCGTTCATTCGAGAACCATGCTCTGAAGCAATGGCGTCTAAAACACAAGTATAAACTGTCGTTAGGTAAACTTCAGGCACTAATGTATCTAAAATTTGGGCTGCACTCGGTTCATACTTAAAATCATATGGATATTTCAACTTAATAGACTCAACGTCATTAGTTGATACTTGCATTGGAAGCAGTTGTCTTACTTTTGAATCAAAAGCAATAGCTGAAATAAAAGAGTTATAAGCAACGTAAATCTTACCCACTTCTCCAGATACGAACATCGCACCTAATTCATCTGCAATCTTCCGAATTTCTTCGTAAGTTGGTTCAGCTTTGCTAAAAGTGTAGGTTTTCCCTGCATTCACTTCTTTCTGAATGAGATCTCTTACTTTTTTACCAATCCAAAGGAATTTAAGATCTTCATCTTTATGTTCAATCGTAAATTTTCTAATAGTCTTGGCAAGAGTGGAGTTATATCCACCACAAAGACCTTTATCAGAAGAAATCACGAGAACTACTGCTTGCTTATTTTCTTTTGGAAGAAAATATTCATTCGTGTAATTCTGAGCTAGGGCAGAAACCGTTCTCACTGTCCCCTCGAGCTCAATTGAATATGGACGAAGACCTAAGATACGAACCTGAGCCTTGTTAAGCTTTGCAGCCGAAACAAGTTTCATGGCCTTTGTGATCTTAAAAGTACCTTTAGTACTTTTGATCTTTTTCTTGAGGTCTTTAATATTTGCCATGGTCTTTAATCCTTAAATTAAACCTTATAGCTCGCTACGAAGTTTTTAATGATTTCTACAACCTTCGACTCATGCTCCGCAGACATTTGTTTCTCTTTTCTCATACTGTTCATAAGATCAGCGTGACGAGAGTTAAGAGCAGCAAGAAGATCTGTTTCAACCTGACCAATTTTATTAACTGGAATAGAATCGAAGTAACCTTTAGTCGCAGCGAAAATCGATACAGATTGATCGATAACATCCATTGGAGAATATTGGCCTTGCTTAAGAAGCTCAACCAGACGAGCTCCTCGATTGAGTTGGCGTTGAGTTGTTTCATCTAAGTCAGAACCAAACTGAGCAAATGCTGCAAGTTCGCGATACTGAGCTAGATCAAGACGAAGTGTTCCTGCAACTTTTTTCATTGCTTTAACTTGAGCCGCACCACCCACTCGAGAAACTGACAGACCAACGTTTACCGCCGGACGTACACCTGAATTGAATAGATCTGATTCAAGATAGATCTGACCATCAGTGATCGAAATAACGTTTGTAGGAATGTACGCGGACACGTCACCCTCTTGAGTTTCAATAATCGGAAGAGCTGTAAGGGATCCAGCACCTAAAGCATCATTTACTTTACAGGCCCTCTCAAGAAGTCTTGAGTGAATGTAGAAAACGTCTCCAGGGAATGCTTCACGACCAGGAGGACGACGAAGAAGAAGAGAAAGCTGACGATAAGCTTGAGATTGTTTTGTTAAATCATCATAAACAATAAGAGCATGCTTACCCTGGTCACGATAGTACTCACCCATTGTACAGCCTGTGTACGGAGCAAGATACTGAAGTGGAGCCGAGTGAGAAGCTGTCGCAGAAACGATGATTGTATATTCAAGTGCACCAGCCTCAAGAAGCTTTTGGTAAACCTGACGTACTGTAGATTGTTTTTGACCGATTGCTACGTAGATACAAACAACATCTTTGCCTTTTTGGTTGATGATAGTGTCTACGGCAACTGCGGTTTTACCTGTTTTACGGTCACCAATGATAAGCTCACGTTGACCACGACCGATTGGGATCATGGCATCAATTGCCTTAATACCAGTTTGCATTGGCTCATGAACTGATTTACGAGCAATAATTCCTGGTGCTTTAATTTCTACGTTACGAAAGTGTTTTGTAACGATCTCACCCTGGCCATCAATAGGCTCACCGATCGCATTTACTACGCGGCCAAGAAGAGCGTCACCAACAGGAACAGAAACAATTTTTTCTGTGCGCTTAACAGTTGAGCCTTCTTTGATTGTTTCATCGTTACCAAGAACAACGATACCCACGTTATTGGCTTCAAGGTTTAAAACCATCCCTTTTACGCCACCTTCAAACTCAACGAGCTCTCCGGCCAAAACATTTTTTAATCCGAATACACGGGCAACACCATCACCGATAGTGAGGACTGTTCCAATTTCATTCATCTGAAGACGCGATTCGAAATTTGCAATTCGCTCTTTAATGATTCCCGTAATTTCTTCAGGTCTGATTGATGTACTCATCGAAAATCCTTCCCTTTTTTGGGTTTATTAATCGCCAATAATTGATTGTTTAAATTGTTCAAGTTGATTATCAAGAGATGCATCTAGTTGAAGATCCCCCACTGTAATTTTATATCCTGCAGAGATATTACTGTTTTGGGCATAATCCAAATGTGGAATTTTTCCAAGTTTTGCTTTAATAAAATTATCAATTCTTGTTTTATAAGCAGGATCGATTTCTTCGCCATTCCCTTCTATTGTCCCCTTGATAAAACCTTTTCTCTCGTCATCTATCACGATGATCTCTTTAAAGATCAAAGGTAAAATGCCGATTCTTTTTTCATCAATAAGAAATTTAACCGCTTCTGTTGTAACAACAGAAAGATTAAGTTTTTGAGCAAGGTCATTAAAAACTGCTTTCTTTTCTTCTTGCGTGAAGACTTCAAGAAATAAAACGTTTTCAAGATCATTTGAACTATTAATAGCCACCGTGAGATGGGTTAGTTCGTCAGCTATTTTGACTTTTTGCTCATCACCTAATTCAAGAAAAGATTTGGCATAAACTTTAGCAACCGCTAATTCTCTCATAACTTATAGCCCTTGAAGCAATTTGGTCGAAACCTTGCTTTGATAATCTTTATTCGTTTTAATTGTTGTCTTAGTTTTGTTTATTACTTGATTAATGAGCTCACTGTTAAGTTCATCAAGCATGGATTTTTTATCAGCACGAATTTTTGAATCAGCATCTGTCTTAAGTTTATGAGATTTTTCTTCAACATCCCTAGAAAGATTTTTCTCAAAACTTACCACATCAGATTCTGACTGCTGCGTGATTGTTTTAATTTCTTTTGTGAGATTTGCTAGCTTTCTCTCTTCATTCTCCAGAAGGATTTGGGCTTCTTTTGATTTTAGGCTTGCGCGCTCTAGAGTGTTGGCAACCTCAACTGATTTTGCATCAAAATGCTTTTTCATTGGGTTTTTTAATTTCCAAACAAGAAAACCAACCAGAATCGCTACGTTTACAAACGGAGCAAAGAGATCTGTAACTGAACCGTGGTGACCATCACCAGCACCCCAGGCTTTTGTTACAAGACCGAGAGCAACTACGGCATATGCTGTCCAAAAACGCATAGAATTCCTTATTGAAGAATTTTCTGAACTAAAGATTGGGCAAGAGAATCTGCTTCTGAAAGATACTTTTCTTTGTTGCTTGCAAGTTCTAAGCTGAAGTCATTTCGTGATTGATCTACAAAATGGTTCACTTCTTTTTCTACTTGCTTGAACTGACTTGTATATTTCTCGGCTATCTTATGTTTTTTTTCTGAAGCCGTCTTTAAAGTTGAGCGATTTGCTTCATCAACCTTTGATTTATACTCTGCTTGCATACGAGAAACTTTTTCAATTGTTTCATCAGCCGAACTTTCAAGTTTAACGGTTTTTTCTTCACGAGTCTCAAGGACATACTGAAGCTTACCTAAAAACAGCACCTGGGCCAAAGCAAACACTGCACACACAATAATAAACTGAGGCAACAAAGATGAATCTACACCCAATTGAGCAAAAATAGCCTGTACGGTACCCATGGTATTTACCTTAAATGAAACGATTTTAATTAAGTAGGTATTTTTTTAAGACTTGGCCGTTATTTCGTCAAGGGATTTGACTCTTATTTTTTGTCTTTCATCTTCGTGATTCCATGGAAGATAACGCCTTCTTCCACGATCAAACTAGGAGATGTAACTGTTCCTTCAAATCTTGCGGGGCGTCTTATCTCTACTCGAGAAGATGCTTTTATTGTGCCCTTAACCGATCCAGAAATAATAACGATGTTCGCATTAATGTCAGCGTTAATCACAGCGCCTTCGGAAATTATTAGTGTGTCATTTGAAAAAATACTGCCATTTACGTACCCAGCAATTCTCACGGTTCCGCTAAAGGATAAATTTCCTTCAAACTTGCAACCTTCTTCAATGATGGCGCAAATATCATTTTTCTTAGCCAAGAAGCCTCCATAGCTATTTCATAAGATAAGAAAATATATCATTAAATTCGGCTTCATTGCTAAATTTGATAGTAATTTCTCCTGCACCATTCTTTTTGCCCTTCACGTCAAAATGATAGCCTGTCTTTTGCTCAAGTTTTTTCTTAAGCTGAGTATATTGTTCGCTAATGAATTTATTATTATCTCCAGCTTTTGTTGGCTTTTTTACTTTTTTGGCCAAATCTTCAAGCTCACGTACTGATAAATTTTTTGCAATGACCTCATTGGCCAAGCGCTTAATTGATTCATCATCAGTTAAACTCACCAGTACTTTAGCATGGCCAAAACTTAGCATATCTTTCTGAAGAGAAACGATGACTTCTTTTGGAAGTTTCAACACACGCAAAAAGTTCGCAACAGTTGAGCGCTCTTTACCAATTTTTTTTGCCACTTCTTCTTGAGTAAGTTCAAATTCATTCATGAGTTGAAAGTAAGCAAGTGCTTCTTCCACACAATTTAAATCTGCACGCTGTACGTTTTCAATAATCGCCATAACAAGAGTGTCTTTTTTAGTGGCACGCTTAACAATAACAGGAATTTTTGTAAGACCCGCTAGTTTAGAAGCACGATATCTTCTTTCACCAGCGATGATTTCAAAAAATCCCTCTTTCTCTGCTACAAGGATAGGTTGAATCACGCCATTTTCTTTAATTGATTCTGTTAGCTCAAGAAGATCTTTTTCTTTAAATATTTTTCTTGGCTGACCCTTGTTTGCAACAATTTTATCTACATCAACCAGCATGGGACCAGATTCAGCGAGAGATTCTTTTTTTGTATTTGCTGAAGCTGCTGCTGGAACCTGATCTGTATAAGAAGATGGACTGTTACCTAGAAGGGCCGCCATACCCTTTCCAAGTTGTACTTTATTTTTCTGCATAAACTACTCCTGAGAATTAATTTGATAATCTTCAAATTTTGGAATTTGGGCTAATGCCAACTTTGCATGAGCTTCTGTCTCCGGTTTTTTTTCCGACTTAAGAATAATTTCTCTCGCTAGAGATAGGTAAGCTTCACTTCCCTTTGAAGTTATATCATAAAGAATAATGGGTTTTCCAAAGCTAGTGCATTCCGAAAGTTTCACATTCCTAGGAATAACAGATTTCAAAATATCGTCTTTGAAATGGGCCATGAGATCGTTTGCAACAAGTTTGCAAAGATTATTGCGAGAATCATACATCGTTAACAATATTCCCTCGAGAACAAGCCGAGGATTTAACGAAGCACGTATGAGTCTCACTGTATTTAAAAGTTGAGAAAGTCCTTCCATTGCTAAATATTCTGTTTGCATCGGTACTAGATAGGAGTGAGCTGCTGTTAATGCATTCACTGTTAATAAGTTAAGCGATGGTGCACAATCGATAATAATATAATCGTATTTATCGTTAATGGTTTCTAGTGCATTTTTCAATTTTGATTCTCGTGCAAACATATGAACGAGTTCTAACTCAGCACCTACAAGATCATTATTGGACGGACAAATTTCCAAGAGTGGGAGTTCTGTTTTATAAGTGCAGCTCTCAAAACTTTCTTCGTTGATAAGGGCATGATAAACATTTGCCTTTGCGAAGACATTTTTATCTAACCCTAAACATGAACTTGCATTCCCTTGAGGGTCCAAATCCATGAGTAAAGTGCGTTTTTCTGCTGCGGCGAGACATGCGCTTAAGTTGACCGAAGTTGTCGTCTTTCCAACTCCACCCTTCTGATTTGCAATCGCAATGATTTTAGCCATTTAGTCCCTCACATAAGTTATAGTGAAGAGTTCAATTTAAAGAAGTTGCGAGAGTTTGACAAGGTTTTTAGATGTTCCACGTGGAACATTTCGTGCAGAAAATGAAACTAAAAATCTTTGCTGGGTTCCAGGTACTTTTACTTCAGTATTTTCTAGAAATTTCCATTGGTGTTTAAGCTTTTCAAGACTCTCACCCTCGAGCTCCATGAAGCTTGGACCCTTATAAAAAAATACAGTTAAATTATCATGTGTTCTTTGAATTGCAGGCAAGTAATCTTGTACGGTTCCGACGGCTTTAAACGTAACAGTGGCCGGTGTATCAAATAAAAAATCTTCTAACCTAGAATGCACAACTTTGACATTGTCTAGATTCAACTCTTCAGCGATTAACTTAACAGCATCAACTTTTTTTCTCTTAGACTCAATACCAATAAATTTAACGTCGGGCAAAAGCTTGGCCAGCGGTAACAGAGGAAAACCACCGCCAAAACCTACATCTACAACTACCTTGGATTTTTGTACTTCGGATCTAAATAATTCCGACTGTAGGTACGGATTAATTGAATCTAAAATTTGCTTATGATAAAATTCGTCTGAATCCAAAATATTAGTTAAATTTAGCCCTGATAGCTTCGTCTTTAGTAAATTAAGATATCTAATAGAAAAATCAAGCATTATAGAGCCTTTGCCGCTACCACGGCTAGGGTAGCGGGTCTAATTCCTTCAATAAGCTTCAATTGCCCAAAAGTTTCTGGCTTTATCCGCTGAATTCGTTGGCGACACTCAAATGAGATATTTTTAGAGGCACTTATTTCACTCCAGTCTATTCTTGTACCGTCCATCTTTTTTAGCTTTTCAAGCTGAGATTCTGACCGCTTTATGTAACCATCGTATTTTTTTGCAATGGCCACAGCTCTAACAACATCATATGGAATACTTATTGAGTGAAAAGTTAAAATTCTCTCAAGGGTTTTTACTGGATTTAACCAGCCCTGCCTAAGAAGCTCCGAGACACTCATTCTTCTCAAAATTTTCTGTAGGTCTTCGTCTCCAGAAAATTCAAACATCAATTCGGAACCTTCCGGGATCATCGTTTCATCGCAAAACCTGTCTACTATCCCATACTGCTCGATAAACTCTCTCTGATAAACATCCAGCGCAGTATTAAGCGTGAATGCGGCCCTATAGGGGTACATTCTAAGAATAGAGTTGTCTTCGCGAATAAAAAGCCTGTTTTCTGAGCGAGCAGTAAATAGTCTGTATGGTTCATCCCGTGTATTCGAGGTTAAATCTTCGATCATTACCCCGATATAGCTCTCGTGCCTACTCAAAACAAGCGGACTAAGGCCCAAAAGTGACAACGCTGCATTCGCCCCGGCCACCAAACCTTGACCAGCGGCCTCTTCATAGCCAGAGGTTCCGTTAACCTGCCCGGCAAAGTACAAGTTTTTGATCGAGAGATGCTCCAAGGCAAGACTTAACTCTGTCGTATCAATTACATCGTACTCAACTGCGTATCCATAGACTTCAATTTTGGCACTTTCCAAGCCTTCGATAGAGCGAACGTATGAAAGTTGAACATCTTTTGGCAACGATGAAGAAATACCTGAAGGATACATCGTATCTAACTCAAGCCCTTCAGGCTCAATAAACACATGATGGACATTTTTATCTGGATATCTGTAGGCCTTATCTTCAATTGATGGACAATATCTCGCTCCCACTCCCTTGATTTGCCCATTAAACATCGGACTTCTTTCTTTGTTATCTCGAATTATCTCCATCGTGCGCTCATTTGTATGGGCAAGATAGCAAGACACCTGTTTTATAGAGCGAAAGAATGGTTCATGGAGACCATGAAAGTTCCGAACACTAGAATCCGATGGCTGCTCTTCAAGTTTTGAGTAATCAATAGAGCTTTTATTCAATCTAGGAGGGGTTCCTGTCTTGAAACGCGCCGGCCTTGTCTTAATCTCGGTAAAAAGATCTCGTAAACCACTAGAAGACTCACAATCCACTCTTCCACCAATGGTCTGCTCGTTTCCTGTATGAAGCTTACCGTTCAGAAATGTACCCACGGTTATGATGAGCTTTTTGGTCCTATAGGACCTTACTGTCGTAGTAACAACAAAGAGCTCTTCCTCTTTTAAAATCGTAAGAACCTTTTCTCTTATGACTGATATATTAGGAATTGAATCTATAAGTTCTTCGGCCGCAATGGAGTATTGCTCTTTATCGATTTGCACCCTTGTCGATTGAACAGCAAAACCCTTGGACTCGTTCAGGGTTCGAAACTGTATTCCTGCCTTGTCGGCCAAAAACCCCATCGCCCCACCAAGAGAATCTAATTCACGAACGACCTGTCCCTTCCCAACCCCACCGACAGAAGGATTACATGGCGCTGAAGCCAATTGAATTCCGGGAATAGTAATTATAGAAACATCGAGCTGAAATTGTGAAGCAACATAGGCCGCCTCAAGTCCAGCGTGTCCACCGCCAATTACTGTGATATCAAATATTTTCATAGGCTTTTTTATGAATTGTTCCACGTGGAACAATTCATTTTCCAATACAAAAATTAGAAAAGATTGAATTTAATACTTCGTCAGGTGAAACTATACCTATGAGCTCTGAAATACAATGCCCTAAGGTATTTAATTCTCCAGAAAGGATTGCAACATCTGTCTCAGAATGAGCTGCTTTGACATAACATTTAAGCACTTCAGCCGTTTGTAAAATCAATGACTTGTGCCTTTCCAGCAGAATTGGTTCTTTGGATGTTGTAATTAAATATTTTTTGTTTATGTCTTTGTATAAATCTTCTTCCCAAAAAATCTTTGGTGAATTTAAGTTAATCGCCCCTATAGAACCAAGCTTAGGAAACTCAGCTATAAGTTTTAATTTCTCTGTCTCAAAATTAATTAAATCAGAGTGCGTGAAATAAATTTTATCAAACTCACCTTTCATGAGGTCGTCAAAGCCATCAACCATCTCTAAAGGATTAATAAGTAGAATTGAATAGAATGCATCTTTAAGTTTCTTTTTACTTCTCTTGACGCCTTCGGCCTCAATATGATCTGAGGATTCTCTAAGTCCAGCCGTATCAACCAACTTGTACCTTACACCTTCCACAACAAGGAATTCGGAAAGATAATCCCTGGTGGTTCCGGCCACAGAAGAGACAATGGCCCGATCATCGGCCAACAAAATATTAAATAAAGAACTTTTTCCTGAATTTGGAAGTCCGACCAAGATAATCTCAGGTTGGACTAAATTAAACTCAAGGGGTTGAACTCTTCGTATGAGTGTTTGGAATTTTTTTTGAAATTCTAAGAGTGTACTTTCATAATGTTCTCGGGCTTGCCCCTCTCCTATGTCCTCAGAGAAATCTATCGACATTTCCAAGGAAGCTTTGTGTTTTACAAAAAGTTCATAAAGATCTTGATAAATTTCTTGTAAATTACCGCTTAAGAGTGAGCGGCCCTGGCGCAAAGCATATCCAGAGTTCGCATTAAGTAGTAAATCTAGTCCCTCAACCTGAGAAAGGGTCAATTTTCTATTTTTAAGGGCCCTATAGGTAAACTCACCAGGGTTTGCGGATCTGCAGCCACCCTTATGAATAAAAAGTTCCAAAATTCTCTCTATGTTCAGCGTATTTCCATGAACTGAGAGCTCTAGAATGTTTTCACCATTATAGCTATTAGGTCCTTTAAAATAAGTCAGACAAATGTCGTCAACTACGGCGTCCCCATCTATGAGATTTGTGTAATAAACACGACGTGGTTCTATAGGACCAAGATCAATGCAAAAAAAAGAATTAAAGTCAGAAGGCGCTTTAAAACCAGAAATCCGGAGAACCGCCAGTGCTGCATGAGTATGAGAACTCGTACTACAGGCAATGATAGATTCATCCGAATATAAAAAACTCATACTACACTACAACAGGTGTGCGCTCAGTTTTAGCATTAAAAACCATCAACTGTTGAAGAATACCGAAGATAGTTGAAACAAAAATATAAAGGGAAAGTCCTGATGGAAGATCCTTCATAATAAATCCAAATATTAATGGCATAAACATCATCACTTTCTTCTGAACAGGATCAGAGATTGTGTTAGGAGTAAGCTTCTGTTGTAAGAACATTGCACCAGTCATAAGTACGGGTAGAACATAATACGGATCCTTATTGCTAAGATCGTTTAGCCATAACATAAACGGTGCATCCACAAGTTCCACGGCCGAATAGAGTACTTTATAAAAAGCGAAAAATACTGGCATTTGAAGTAAAAGCGGTAAACATCCACCAAGGGGATTGGCACCAGATTTTTTAAATAGCTCCATACTTTCTTTCTGCAATCTTTGTGGATCTTCTTTATACTTCTCGCGTATTTTTGCCAGTTCAGGCTGAACCAACTGAAGCTTTTTCATACTGACAAATGACTTATACTGAAGAGGAAAAGTAATAAGGCGAATTAAAAGAGTAAGAAGGATTATCGACACGCCGTAATTCGGAATGAATGTATAGAAAAATTGTAGTCCCTTTAAGATCCATACAGCAAAAAATCCCCACACACCAAAATCAACCGAATGTTGTAGACCATGTCCGAGGCTTGTTAAGTAGTTATATTCTTTTTTTACAAAAACAACATTATAGCTAAGAGTTTTTTCAGCTTTGTTAGAGAACATAACAAATGTTGAATCGAGTCCGTTTTTATAGATTAAAGTTGGTTCTTTTTCAAAGTAGAGACTGAAAAGATGATAGTTAAAATCAATCCCTGACCACTTAATCGCCCTGTCTCCCCCGTCTTCATCAGTAGGTTCAAAATGATTTAAAGTATCAGTATAGAAAGCAAAAAAACGTTGCTGGCCATTCTCAAGCTTTTTCTTTTCTGTTTTAAAAACAAAACGGTACTTAAAATCTTTCGTAGAAACGAGGTTAAAGGAAGCGACTCCCTTATCATTTAAACCAGTAACAAGAGTTACATCATATTCAGTATTATAAAACTTCTGATCTTCTATTTTTGTAAACGGTAATGCTTTAAATCCTGTTCCAAAATCAAACTCAATTTTCATTGGCTGAGTTGTACCTACAGTATCTTGAAATTTAAAAGCAGCTTGAGGATTTTTAAAATCCGTAACAGCTAGAGTGCTATCAAAATCTACCGAGAGTCCGTCTTTACCCATTGTATAAATAGACGCTGCAACTGGTTCTATAGGACCAATATTTTGTGTTGCCCCTGTAGGGGCTCCAACTTTTGCATTTTCAACATTTGTAGAAATTGTTGGTTCTATAGGACCATTCTTCACTGGTGGGGCAAAATAATATTGCCATCCGAAAAGGATTAAACCCGACAAAACTACTGCGACTAAAGCATTTCGTTGCTCAGAACCCATTAATAACTCCAATTGACCTAAGATTTAAGGTACCGGGTCAAATCCCCCGGGGTGATACGGATGACATTTGCAAATTCGCCGACATGAATACCACAAAGCTTTAGTTATGGAAAACTTCTTAAAACAATCTCGCGAATACTGCGAACAGCTTGGGTAGAAGCGACAGTTTGATCCTAGGAAAGGTGATAAAATAACTTGATATGCTCGTAGGATAAAATCTATAACGTGTCGCACTACAGGTTTCCAGTTATTTTTTCGAAAGCGTTTAAAAGCTGATCTTCTGTGTCAGGTGTTCGCGTTACAACAAAAAGCATATCAATTGATTTATTCTTAATTACTGGATTAATTCTGTAGGCTTCCTTTAGCAGTCGCTTAATACGATTTCGATCATGGGATTTGCCGATTTTGCGAGAAACACTAAAACCTATACGCGAATGAGAATAAGAAAGCCTTCCGGGCTTATAAAAACAGAGCAAAGGATGAACAAAGCTGCGGGAGCTTTGTTCACGAAGGTATTCAAAATCTTTTTTTTGAGTCAGTTTGAGAGATTTAGGAAAGCCATTAGTGGCTATAGAACTCATCTCTTAAAATTACTTAGTACCTGTAGAAACTGTTAAGCTCTTACGGCCCTTAGCACGACGACGTCTGATAACGTTTTTCCCACCAACCGTAGCCATTCTTGCCAAGAATCCGTGATCACGAAGTCTTTTAAGTTTTTTAGGTTGCCATG
>CAMCZE010000061.1 GCA_945885655.1 Bacteriovorax stolpii
ATATCACCATGAAAAGAAGCTGCTTCGATAATTTCATCTTGATTAAAACTATTTATAATGTTTTCAATTTGTGACAAATCAAGAACGATATTTGCCATCATACTCTTAGCAAAACGAAAACTTCCACACATCTCAAAATAATAATTAAATTTCTTAACATCTTCTCTGATCAAAAATTTATTTGGATCCATGTTTACTACTGCAGACCAAGGATTATCAGATTTTCTGATGGTATCAAGGGTGAAGGGTAAAAGAAGTTGTGTGGCAAACTCTACAGGTTCTTTGTCCGTCATGAGCTTAACCATGAGATTCATGGCAACAGGATACCACTTTGCTGTGCGATCATCCCATTTAACCTGAACGATTTTTTTATCATTTGATAGATCTTTTCGGATAAAATGCAATTCTTCATGAGCAATCTTTAAAAAATCTTCTACTAAAAAACGTCCATGGTATATCTCATGCCAGACTTCCCATCTAGATCTTTCCGCAGTAGCAAGATCATCCATCACTCTGACAGGGACTCCTGATACTTGAGCAGGCAATGCTACACAGCCATTACCTGAAAGCCAATCTGTGATATATTGCAAAGACTGAAACACATTATAACGGATTTCATCTGGATGATTATTTGCAATAAAATGAGATTCTTTAATGTCGGCGACGATGAGAGAACGTGGATAAAGGGGATCACTTTGATCTAGCCCATGGATGTCTTGGCCATGAATAAAATCTAACATCTCTTTATGATAATTTGTATCAAGAAGTGAGGTCACAAGTGCTTCAAGCTTTTTTGAATCTCCATTTTTGTGAAATTTCCAAGCTTCCACAAGGGCAAGACCTAAACGGACAAAGTCTGGATGCGCCACCCAGAATCCGGTGAGCTCACGTTTTAGTTGAGTCACGACATCACGAATGTAGCCTTTCATCGTTAATTGAAATGATGGCCCCATAAGATCATTGGAAATAGGAAGAATGCCGTACATTCCTCCAACTTTGATTCCTCCACGAGGACCCACCACATTGGCCAAAAGATCATGAGAAGCTTTAATGTATTTGATCACGATGTCTGGATCGGCCTTAACTGGAATGCGATAGTTATGGTCTTCTTTAAATAATCTAGCTGTAGAAGCAAGATAATCATGCCACCCTAAGGATGCTCCAGCAAAATAAGGATACAACTCATCCATCATTTCATTGGCACGAAAAACAGCACGAGGATTTTCTAGTACAATCATGACCCGGATGGATCCAATCTCATATGAAGCATGCTTTTTTTTCAGTAGAGCTTCCGCTTTTTCAAGCATGATTCTTATGTAACGGGCCTCTTCTTCATTCTCAAGTTTTGGTACATAAAAAGCTAACGCTTTTTTATTATGCCAATTCTGAAATAAATGAAGGGCAAAATCATATAAATGCAAAGGGATCGTATTGTTTTTATAAAACAAGAAAAAACATGGCAGTGCCAAACCAGGAAAACGTTTTATGGGAAGAGAGATTTTTTCTTTTTCTAACTCGTATTTTTTTCCATCATCCAGGCTTAGCGTCCCATCAAGACATTTACTAAGGTTCTCTCCGGCCGAAATCAAATCTTGTCTTAATGGAGTTTTTGAATCCTCATCATCAGCTCCCCACTTGGGAACACTTTCATGAGTTGCAAGAAGTTCACGTACAATCTGCGGCTCATCTTTAAGGCGGCGATGATAGGCATTCATGGCATTGATAGAAAGTTTTGCATTATCTGGTGGACCAAAAAGAGTCACATGATTTCCCTGAAGAAATTCAGGAAGAGGAGCTATTTTATTTCCGTTGCTGCGGCAATAGTCTTTAGTTTTTGGTCCCAAAACAATTCGGCCTTCCGTATCTTCCATACCAAAGATTGTTTTATAGTCTGGACTCAAAAAATCTCGTTTAAGATCTTGATTAAAAACCCTGCAGGCCTTTGTGCGATCATCAATAAACTTACGATCACGAATACGGCGGTTTAAAACGAGAGCTAATTCATCTTTTACCTCTGAATAGAGATCACATAAAAAGTTAAGTGACGCCTCATTCTCAAGCCCCCCTCCTACACCTACTTCAACAAGACCTTTCACACCTTTTACAGGTTTGGCCTCTTTAAGAAGATGCTCTTTGATGGCGGGAGATAAAAAATCGTCATAATAAGGGATTTCTGATTTTTTCAAGTTAGCTGCCTCGATAAGTTGAATAACCGTAAGGATTTAAAAGAAGTGGAACATGATACTTTCTATCTGAGTTCTTCACTTTGAAAACGATGGGAATATTTAAGAAAAAATGTTCTTCATTCTTAAAATACTCTTCAACATGAAAAGTTAGGCGATAGACTCCAACCTCATTTGGACACTGGAAAACAATTCGTCCATCAGTATTAGTTTTATGCATACCGACCTCTTTCCAAGAGGAACCATTTTGTTTCTCAAGCACTACAGGTACATCTGCCGCTGGTAGTCCTTTTGTCGTATCAAGGATGTGAGTACTAATCATAAAATCCTTATTTAAAAATAAATTTTAAATCACTGATGCCCGCTGGAGTCACCGTAATTTCTTTAGTCTGAGTTCCGTAAACTTCATGCCATGCCTCTAAAACATATTGCCCTTCAGGAATATTTGAGATCTTAAATTCCCCATTCGCATTAGAAACTGAGAAAAACGGATGATCTAAAATCGCAACGTAGGCCCCCATCCATGGATGTACACTACATTTGGCCTGAAGAAATATTTCTGATTTCGTAAAGACTTTGCTCTCACGTTGATCTTTATGTGGCATGGCCATGTTAAATTTCTGATTTGCAGAAGTCACACTCTTCACATTATGAAAGATCGAATCACTATTAATAAAAGTTACTTTCTGACCTACTCTGGCACCAATCACACGAGGTGAATACATACAACCTCTTTGATCAAGCACAACTTCGGTCGAGGGTATATCGTCGTAGATTTTTCCTTCATGACCTTTTATTATTCTCACGAGAACATTTTGAAGTTTTCCGTTTTTTACGATAACTTCATTTGAGTAAGCGCCATTTTTATGTAATTTCGCACAGGCGGCAGGCATACTGAGTTTTTTGCCTTTAGGAACTTCTCCTTCAAAGAATATGACCCCTTTAATATCTACCCCGGCACTTGTCGGAATATGAGTTTGTTCCACAGGAATGGTTTCATTTTTTTTCTGTTCATGCACATGGTATGTTTTAACAACATCAACAGCAGCTTCTTCATTTTTATCTAGAGAAAAAAGAATCACGCCCATGATAAGAGTTATGCCGATAATACCAAATACAATTGAGCGTTTAGGATTTTTAAGTCTTACAACAAAGTACTCTCTAATTGCCGCCCCACCGGCACTGATCAAAAGAAGAATAACCCAATTATAATCATGCCCATAAGTTTGAGGGAAATGGTTACTGAGCATGATAAAAATAACTGGCAATGTGAAATAGGTATTGTGAGTGGAGCGATTCTTGGCATTTTTTCCCCAGTCCTGATTAACGGGCACTCCATTACGAGAAGCCTCCACCATCATAATCTGGCGAGGAATGATTCTCATAAAAACATTAGCTGTCATCCACGTTCCTAACATCCCACCAATATGAATGTAAGCAGCACGACCACTCATTGTATGGCATAAAAGATAGGCCATCCCGGTCAGCCATGACAAAGTCAGAATATGACCAAAAACAGGAGAATTTTTATTGAATCCTCTTTCCCAAATAAAATCATAAAAAAACCATGATCCAAAGATGGAAAAAAGACTCAAACTCACTGCTTGAATGTAGGTCATGTTTGATACGGACGAATCTAAAAGAAATGTTCCATCACCGGAATAAAAATGAAGAGCAATCAGCAACATCCCACTGATCCATGTCCAATAAGATTCCCATTTAAACCAGTGTAAACGTTCCGGTACTTTGGTTGGACCCATAAGAAGTTTTTCAACATGGTAAAAACCTCCACCATGAACCATCCACACCTCGCCAACATGTCCAGGTTGTGTGGACTTTTCGTTCACTTCAAATGTTCGATCAAGCCACATAAAAAAAATCGAAGTACCAATCCATGTCACGGCAACAGTGATATGTAACCAGCGTGTGAGTAGTAAAATCCAGTCAAAAATTTCTTGATTCATTAGGCCCCATTTCTTACAGAAAAAGTAACCCATTAAACCATTTCAAGGATAAAAATCCAACGGCGATTCCTCCATTTGACACACGTGACCAGGCAGGATTTTTAAATCATCTCTTTGGCCTTCTTCACCATCTCAGTAAGATAGGGCCGTATACGAATTCTGATCTCTCGACTCGTGCCTTCCAACACATGTGTTCCTCCCTGAAAACGGTAAAGTAACTGTTGAACTTTTGAGTTCCAGAAAATGCTTTCTTGATCAGAAATTTCGACAACAATATCTGGTATGCCGTCACGAAACATGAGAGTCATAAGCCTAATGTCTTTTTGAGCTTCCGAAGCCTCATGAGTTAACCTCTTTTCATCCCTTAATTTCGCCTTACGAATATCAAAAAGCTCACCAAGTTCCTGAGCTAAATTATTCACCATGGGTTCCGACATTCTGTTCTCCTTTAATGGTTTTCCTTATTATGCTGAGATAAAATAAAATTCTCAAGTTCGAGGAGTATTTAAACCTTCCATCATTTTTTAAGATTTGCAGATTTCTAAGTTTCAGTTAGTCTTTTTCTATGTATTCCCTTCTGCTTATTGGTATTTCAATCTTTGCTGGTTTATTAGGATCCATTTTAGGACTTGGTGGTGGTATCATTGTCGTACCTGCCCTCACCATATTTTTTGGTGTTGATATTCGTTATGCCATTGCAGCAAGCCTTATTTCCATTATCGCAACCTCCTCAGGTGCAGCGGCCGGTTTTTTACGAGACCGTCTTACCAATTTACGTCTGGCCGTTTTACTTGAAGTCGGAACTGTTCTTGGGGCCATGTTTGGTTTTATCATCTCAAGCAAGATTGAATCCTCAGTTCTATTTTTATTATTTGGAGGATTTCTCCTTTTCTCCTCCATCATGATGCTTAGAAAAAAAAGTGATTCCCATTCTAATGTGGACCACCCTTGGTCTCAAAAACTAAAACTCGCAAGTTCCTACACTGACGAAAACGAAAAACTCATCTTTTATAAAGTTGCGAACGTTCCATTTGGTGTTGCAGCGATGACTATCGCCGGGATGCTCTCTGCTTTGTTGGGAATTGGAAGTGGAATTTTTAAAGTCATGGCCATGGACAACGCCATGAAAATTCCAATGAAAGTTTCTTCCGCTACTTCAAATTTTATGATTGGAGTTACGGCAAGTGCCACCGCTGGAGCCTTTCTCCTTCGAGGTGACATCCGTCCCGAAATCGCTTGTCCCGTTTCAGTAGGAATAATAGTTGGATCATGGTTAGGAGCAAGACTTATGCCTAAAATGCCTGCTATCCTCATACGTCGCATTTTTATCGTTGTACTTGCTATCGTTTCTATTCAGATGATTCTGCGAGGACTTAAGACATGAACACAAAACCCAATCTTGAAATAAAAATTTCATGGTTTTTAAGAATAGGCGTGATCGTTGCTGGTTTTTTATTATTGGCCGGAGTGATTTCTACATTTAAATTTAGTGGTAATCCATTTTTTGTTTTTCAAGTTTATGACAAAATCCCACTTCAAATAGGTCTTCTTCATCATCTTAAACACCAGCAGTGGGGAATGCTCTTGTCCTACACAGGTTTAATCGTTTTGATTACACTTCCCATTATTAGGGTTATACTTACGGCCATTCTTTTTATCAGACAAAAAGAATACCACCTCGCTTGCATTGCAATAGTGGTACTTCTTGGATTAATGGTGAGTTTCAGTTTAGGATTTGAGATTTAGTAAGAAAACTTAACCATGGCCTGAAGACATTTTTCGTCTTTGTCTTTAATCTGATAACGGTTAATGAAATAGGCGTACTCAACACCTAACTCGACACGATTTGATTTTCTCCAAAGACCATGACCCAAATCCCATAAGAACTGAGGCTGAGCTGTAAGAAATTTTCCACGTTCAGCAAACATATATTCATTTTTAGATTGATCTTTTTCTCTAGGCTGATTTCCATCCCAAGGAGAAGTCGCGATAAAACCTGTAAATTTATAATGATTCCAAGGTCCAAAATCCCAAGTCATTTGCCAGTAACTTCCGATTTGAAAACCTACTCCTGATTGATTTGGGTTATCACGAAGCACAGTGTTTAAAGAGAAAAAATCAAACCCTGGTAGAGCAATATCATATTGAAGACCATAAAAATAATTTCTAAAACTATTACTTCCGCCACCTGATCCGTTTTCTAATTCAACTCGGATCGAAACATCTCTGAGCCATCCAGTGCTTAAATCTTTTCCTGTTATTTTAGACAAACTAAACGTTGGAGCGATACCACCAAAAAACTGATTATCATCCCCATTATCCCGAGACATTGGTTCAGTAATATCATAATAAAAAAAGACTGTTCCTTTTTCCCAAACAGCAAAATGCTCAATAGTCATAGTAAGTTTTTCTTCTTCATAACCCAAATCTTCTCTGAAGTTATCACCCCATAAAAAAGACACGCTTGTCGCCGTTGCGGATAGAGACGCAGTTAATGCGAATAAAACAATGGCCAGTCGGCTTAACATATAAGACTCCTTTAGGAATTCGTAAGGCTTCCCTATCAAATTACTCAAATAATGTGGAGCATTCTTTTTCATATGGAAAAAGTATCCTACTCTAGGCCATGGCCTCATTTGTGCTAGGATAAAAGGGAGATTTCCTAGGAGGGAACTTATGAAAGTGTTAAATCTTTTATTTCTTGTTATATTAGCTAGTTGCGCTCATGACAGACGTCCCTCTTCTGTTAATGGAAACCCTATTGCTTATGACTCGATGGCATTGGGAAATGTTAAAGCAGAAGCTGTCAGACGCGCAGATGCTCAAGAAATCTGTTTTGATATCAAACTCACTATTACTGGGACAAAACAAGAAAATGTTTTGCCGTCTAATTGGACTGTGGCCGTGGTTGATAAAAATCAACAGTATCATTTGCTTAAAAATAATCAGCGTGACCCTGCCTCAGTTCCCCAAGGTGGTCAAATTGTAGCTCAGTATGGGACTTACCAGGAATGGAGTAATAACTTTATTGCTTGTGCACCAAGAGCAAAAGTTGGTGATGTGAAGTCTTTAGTTCTTACCCCAAAACATCTACCTTTCAAAGATGACAAGGGCCTTGAACTGAAGTGGAATTAAGTTTTGTTAGCTAAAGACACGCACTCAACATCGCTCGGTTATATTCTTTGGTTTTTTGGTTTTACTGGGTCCCATCGTTTTTATTATGGAAAACCAATAACAGGGATCCTCTGGTTTTGTACCTTTGGACTCTTTTTTATTGGATGGATCGTTGATTTTTTTCTCATTCCCAACATGGAGCAAGAAGCAGAACATCGATTTCAGGATGGTCCTTACAGTTATAATATAACCTGGATCCTTATGACTTTTTTTGGTCTCTTTGGCATCCACCGTTTCTATTTAGGCAGATGGAAAACTGGTCTTTTATGGCTTTGTACTGGTGGTTTGTTCGTTTTCGGTTACCTCTACGACTTCTGCACTTTAAACAGTCTTATCTCAAAATCAAATCAAAAAAAGTGACTAAAAGGGCCCCCAAAGGGGCCCTTTTACTTATGGAGCTGAAAGTTTCTTTTTCTTACTATTGCTATAGAGCGACGCGAAGACAGATACCGTAAGGATTCCAAAAATGACCGTCATCGTGATCCAGATCGGCATATGGTAAAAGTGGGAAAATAACATCTTTAGTCCAATAAACATCAAGATAATACTTAAACCATATTTAAGATAATGGAAGATATCGGCAAATCCCTTAAGAGCAAAATACAAAGACCTTAATCCCAAGATCGCAAACACATTTGATGTAAAAACAAGGAACGGATCATTGGTTATTCCAATAATCGCAGGAATGGAATCAACCGCAAAAACGAGATCTGAGAACTCCACAAAGATAAGAGTAATAAAAAGTGGCGTTACGGTAAGAACACCATTTAATCTCACAAAAAATTTATCATCATGGAAGTGTGGAGAAGTGGGGAAAATCTTTTTAGTCCAAGTAATAACCCAACTTTTCTCAAGATCGTGCTCATCACTTTGAGGCAAAAGCATTTTGATTCCTGAAAACACAAGGAAGGCACCGAACAAATAGATCACCCATGTGAACTTCTCAAGGATGGCAATACCTGCCCAAATGAAAAATGCACGCATAACCAAAGCACCTAAGATGCCAAAAAATAAAACTTTGTGCTGATATTGATTAGGGATTTTAAAATAACTAAATATCAATAAGAAAACAAAGAGGTTATCCACCGAAAGTGATTTCTCAATCACATATCCGGTTAAGAACAACATAAAGTCACCCTCACCTCTCCAGTAATAAATGATTCCACTAAAGCAAAGGGCCAAAGCAATCCAAACGGCCGACCAAACAAGGGACTCTTTGAACCCTACGGCGTGGGACTTTTTATGGAAAATTCCAAGATCCAGGGCCAGAACAAGTAATACAAAAAGCAGGAAGGCAACCCAAACCCACAGAGACGTTTCATGGTGCATAATGATTTCCTCAATAGTTATTGTCTGATATTGTATACCAGACACTTCCTGAGTGTGAAATTCACTTTTTCTGAATTATTGATTAAGTTAAGGTTAAAACCATGAGCGATAAAATGATGGAGGCTTTGAGCGAAGTTAAAAGCTTACCTATTATCATGCTTGAGACCATCGTAGAGCGCATCCAAGAAGAATCGCTTCTTATTCTTTGTCTTGTCTGTATCTTTCCCTTCATGCAACCTATCCCAATTCCAGGTCTTTCAAGTGTTTTAGGTCTCATCATCCTTTTACAAGGAATTGGTCTGATCTTTAATGGCAAACCCCTTCTTACACCAAGACTTAAAAAAATAGTAATCCCTCCGGAAAAATTTGAAATCATTTACAAAGCCGCTAAAAAGTTTAGTGTGTTTACGTCTAGGATTTCAACTTTTAAGCACCCTGTCACCACAACGCGTGCAAGCCAGGTGATCTGCGGAATTTCTATTGTCATTTCAGCAGCATTTCTGTCATTGCCACTTCCGATTCCATTTTCAAACTTTGTACCGGCGTTAAGTATCTTTTTTATATGTGTGGGATTATTAGAGGACGATTTAATTCTCATCCTCTGTGGAAACGGAATAACATTGTCGGTCATTTGGATGGCAATGTTCTCTTATTACCTGATCCAAGAACAATGGCGGGCCTGGTTCATTTGACTATTCCAGTGTACATCCAGCATTTCCACCAGAAAGTGACATCGATTCAGGAATAATTTCCACTGGCTTTTTGGCCTTCACATCACAATCGGCCTCTTTTTTGTCTTTAATAACTGGATGTTTTTCAAGTTTTTTAACATGAGTTTTTGAAACAATCCCAGAAGATAATTTTTTAGTTTTTGTTTGAGCAAAACTCAATGTAGAGATAAGAGCTACTATTAATAATAATTTCATCATGACTCCCGACTATAATTTAAAACTTTACGATTCATAAGAAAACGATACCAAGTTCTGGGCAACATACCTAGGATACGAACTAGAATTGAAAAAATAAATGGGAAGGCATACACCATTTTCTTTTTTTCAATGGCCCGAAAAATAAGCTCGGCGGCCCTAGGAGCTTTCATCAAAAACGGCATTGGATGATGATTACTTTGAGTCAGAGGAGTATCCACAAACCCTGGACAAATAGTCGTGACATTAATATTAAATTGTCTCATATCGAGATGAAGTGATTCGCAGAACTTAAGCACTCCGGCCTTAGTCGCACTGTAGGCCGAAACTCCGGGCAGGCCATTATAGCCAGCAATTGAAGAAATAGCGACTAGCTGACCTTTTGATTGTGGGATCATCACATCCAAGGCCGCTTCAAAGGCATACATCACACCTAAAAGATTGACGTGAACCATTTTGTAGCTAAATTCAAAATCAGGAACTTTTGTTTTAAATTTATAACCGATTCCAGCATTGGCAATCAGAAGATCTAGGCCTGTTGTTTTTGAAAAATTAGAAATTGCAGACTTAAGCTGAGTTCTATCAGATACATCAACTTGATAAAACGTAACGTTATCCCGATGAATTTCAAAATTTTCTTCAAATTTCGAACGTTCTCTACCACAAACGCCCACTTTCCAACCGCGGCCAGCATAAATCTTTGCCAGCTCCATCCCAATCCCGGTTGTTCCACCCGTAATAAAAACAGCTCTCATTTAACATCCTTTTAACAGGACAAGATTATATCACATTTAAATAAGATTCTCACCAAATGGTGTGCCGCAAAAAGATAAATTAAAATGGATTTATCCTTGACGGAGAAAGGTCGGTTCTTTATATTTGTCAAATATTGGATCTCCGGGGGAGTAGTTAAGTTGGTTATAACGTCTGCCTGTCACGCAGAAGGCCGCGGGTTCGAGTCCCGTCTCTCCCGCCATTTTCAAACCTACATAGATATCTGGCCTTACACGAGTTTTTCGAAAAATCTTACGACATTTTGGTGAGTTTGGGTGCGGTGGGGATTAGCGATTAATATTATATTGCGATCTCTTCATCCTCAAAAATTCTTCAATGACCTTTTCAATACGTGCCAGAGGTTTAACACCTTTCAATTTCACCAGATAAATTGGATATGATTTTGAGTTCCCAGTATCCGCTTTATGAGAAAAAAGTGTCCTATCTAACAAATACTCTTGAACACAATGCTTAGGAAAAATGCCTAGTCCAACTCCGTGCTGGACCATCGTAATGGCAGCTTTCAAATCATTTACCTGACCAGATATTCGCATTTCATTAAAGTCTATCTTTGCCTTGGATTGCCGATGGTCTGAATACCAAGTCTCAAAGAGATAATCCATGCCAGGATATGAAATAAAAGAGAGATCACTTATTTTCTTGATCTCGATATTTTGAATCATTTTCTTATCTGAACCAACTAAAACATATTCTTCTTGTGCAAATTCTAGCTGCTCGATATCTTTGTGCTGAATAAGCTTTGTGATAAACCCAAAATCAATTTCCCCTTTGATGAGCTTTTCGACAACTTCTTCGGAATGGCAAATCTGAACTTTCAAGTGAACTCTTGAAAAGTCCTTTCTCGCATCCAACAGTTTAGAAAAATGCGGCGTCATTAAACATGAGGCCGGCATGGCATAAGAAACATCACCCGTAAGCTCATTAGACATTTTCCCCATTTTCTCGAAGAGATTATCAATCCCATCCAAATACAACTCTGAAAATTCTTTAAGCTTTTTACCGGCTTCTGTTAATGACACTTTCCTTCCAACTCTTATGAATAGGCTTACTCCCAAATCTGCTTCCAAGTGGGCAACATGCTGGCTTATGCCTGATTGAGTAAGATTGGCACTCACGGATGCCTTGGTAAAATTTTCAAAGTGGGCCGCAAAGTAAAATGCCCTCAAAGCCTGATGATCTATACTCTTGAATTTCCTCATCTCTAATCATTAGCATATACGATTGATCGTATCAAATATATTAATTTAGATAATGTATTTATGTTTGGTAATAAGTCCCCAAGTTAATCAAATATAAATATGTTACATGGAGTTATTATGAAATCGATTCTAACACTCGCACTGCTGCTCACTTCCTTGAGCTCAATGGCACAAGATGCAACCTATTTTCGGGCATGGCAGGGTTTTAAAAATCCCAAGCTCACACAGGGTTCATTTCTACAAGAGCTTCCTCTTTTTATGAAAGATACTGTTGATCTTTATAGAGATCATGCACTTGTAAATTATATTGTGATAATCCCACCGAAAAATAAACCAGCTTTTATTCCGGATGAATTTGCGCTCGTGGCACTCACGTGCAAAGATGATTACCAAGGCATTCGTCAGACAACAGAGGGTCAAAGATATGGTGAAAAGCCCTGGGATCTTTTTAATAAAGAGAATTCAAAGAGTGCTGACCCTATGATTGATTTCACAACGGAATTGCCCAAGACTCTTATTCATAACAATTCTTACGACACGATTGGGACCCCTATCGACTGGTCCAGAGGCTACAATCGTGTTTACATTGGTATTCGAAAATCCTCGTTAACTAGTATCGAATTCCTTAAGAAGTTATCAGCACATGCAGTAATGTTTAAAAGAACAATGATCCCTAGGGGAGTCAAAGGATATGTTCTGATCGCCAATAACAACTATGAAGTCGCCTACGTTAATTGGGAATCTAAACAATCTCATCATGATGCCTATAAAACTGCAGACGGAATTGCTGTTACAAAAGATGAAACACAAATTTTGGATAATCTTCTTTATCAGGAAACAAAACCATATATGACGAATCTGCGAAAAAATGTCATTGAAGGCGAGGCTTACTCAACCCTTCCTGCTAGTTACCCATATATTGGAAACTATGGTGGTAATGGACATTAATCCATTTGATATCCTAAATTAACTTATGCTCAAAACTGAGAATTGATACAGGACGATTAGAAT
>CAMCZE010000062.1 GCA_945885655.1 Bacteriovorax stolpii
GAAAAAAAGCACAGCCCTAGAAGAGCTGTGCTTAGCTTTTTTTTAAAGAACAGATTTTGCGAGAATCGAAGCGACGTCTTCAACTTGAAGATCCTCAGTTGTTTTTACTGATCCCTTAGAGGAGTTAAAGTTAATCATACAATATGAGCACGATGTTGCAAGTTTTGGAGCTTTTGTTTCGCCGATTTGCTCAAGACGGTTTTCGGCCATGTGATGTCCTTCAGGAAGTTCATACCACATGTTACCGCCACCCATTCCGCAGCAAAGTGCTTTGTCTTTGTTTTTTGCCATCTCTTTGAGTTTTACACCAGGGATAGAAGTCAGAATATCTCTAGGAGCATTGTACTCGCCATGATGACGTCCAAGATAACAAGGATCGTGGAATGTGAGTTCTCCAGCTACTTCTTTAAGGGCCTTTAATTTGCCGCTACGAAGAAGATCAGAGAGAAGTTCAGTATGGTGAACGGTCTCAAAAACACCATCATCAAACTTAGCATATTCTTTACCAATAGTATGAAGACAGTGAGGACAATGAGTCACAACCTTATCAAACGTGTACTGTCTCATATTGGCGATGTTTTCGATGGCAATTTCGTAGAATGAGTATTCATCACCAAAACGGCGTACTGGATCCCCGTTACATTTTTCAGTTTTCCCCATAACCGCAAAACTCACTCCGGCCTTTTTAAGAAGGGAAACTGTATCTCTAACAACCTTTTGATTTGATCCATCATAAGAACCAGCACAACCAACGTAATAGAGGTAGTCAACTTTTTTGCCAGCTTCGATCACAGGAACTTCTAGGTCTTGTGCCCAGTTGAAACGATCTTCTTGAGCGATACCCCATGGGTTACCGTTCTTTTTCACTTTATTGATTGCATCGGCTGCAGCGGGAGGAAGATCTCCCAGAGTTAGGGCCTTGTAACGTTTAAGGTCCATGATGACTTGAACGTGCTCAATGTTAGCTGGACACTCTTCCATACATGCACCACAAGTTGTACACGAATCAAGCTCGTTTGAAGCAAAAATTGCAGCTGGATCCCAAAGGTTGATGTCCTCACCCTTAACTTTTGCTTCACGAGGTTGTGTGAACATTACATCACGCATTTTGGTAATGATAAGTTTTGGATCCAGAGGTTTGTCGGCCAAATTAGCTGGGCAAACATTAGTACATCTTCCACATTCGACACAGGCAAGAGTATCAAGTCGCTCTTTCATAGTGAGTTCAGAAATTTTTCCTAAACCAAATGTCTCCGCTGCTTCATTGTTAAAATCCATTGGCCTTAAAACAGCACCACGACGATATGGAGTGAGAAGAGCATTTAATGGAAGAATGATGATATGAATAAATTTTGAGTGTGAGAGGCTGGCCACAAAGGCCATGGTATTAAGTAAGTGACCAAGCCATAATGTTTTATAGAGCAAGGCCCAAGAACTTTCACCTAATGGAATGACTGAAAGAGCGGAAGCAAGAAAGTAACCAATTGGAGACCAAAGTTGTTCACCTTGAGGCATTCCATTGGCATAAATCCGAATGGCTTCAAGGAGGAATCCCACCACTACTAAAGCGAAGAGCATACCATACATGAATTTCTCTTGATTAGGTCTGGTAGCAGAAAGATATTTTTCTTTATTGATGTAACGACGTTTGTAAGCAAGGGCTAAACCTAGGAGTACAAATATCCCACCGATGTCAGCGAGGAAAGAAACAACTTTGTAGGTTGTGCCGGTAAAAACTTTGAAAGGAGTGTCGGCGTGGATAGCTACAAGTTCAGTGGCTATGAAGAGTGTCACAAAACCATAAAAAATCATGGAGTGGAAAATGCCAACGTATGTGTCGCGTGTAACTTTCCCTTGAAAAAAAATCGTTCTAAGGAAATTTTCAATATTTAAGTTCTTGGGAAGAAGTTCTTTAGGACTTTTTCCAGAAGTAACAAACTTGTACTTTTCCACGAGGCCTTGAATAAGAATGCCTGTGGCCACCACTAAACTTGCGTACATGAAAATCTTCATCCAAATAGGAATGTTCCACATGATTTCTCTGCTTGCTTCCATTGTCGTCACGTCCATCACTGCTCCTTAAATGCGCTGAATCAATATCTCGCTAAATGTGTTAAGACTTTTACATAAAAATGTTTATAATCAGATGAGATTATTTTAGCTATTGGATGGCACGATGGATAGTTCTTTCCTTGTCTGGGCGAATGTTGGCCTGGGTGTATACTCAGTTTTTTTATTTTTAAAGTTCATCATTCAGTTTGGTAGACCAAACCATCCCGTACGATTAATTTCTTACATCGTTTTACTCTGCGCGAGTGTTTATTTTGTAATGTTGGGTGCGATGGAGCTGGGATTTATTCATCCCTTCTTATGGGAAAAGTGGCGTCTATTGCCGCTGGTTGCGGGGGGCCTTTGTCTTTTAATACAAGTCATCATGATGGTTGGAAAATTTACTTTGATACAGCAGAAAATCGTTTCACGTATTCCTTTTATTGGAGCTTTGTTGTGTTTGTTCTTTTTTCCAGGTTGGGGAAATCATTTTTTTGCACTCTCTCTTGCAATAAGTTGTTTATTCTTGAGCATATCAGTAGGAAAAGCTCGTTATCAAAAGAGACAATTTTTTAAAATGATTTTGTTTCTTTCATCATTTTTTATTTCAAAACATTTTTATTTCTATTGGAGTTACCTCCTTGGTGATGTTCTTTTGTTTTTTTCTCTTTTTTATTTTTCTATTTTTGAACAAAGTTTTGGTGTGGCATCAGTTGTTTCTCAGGAAGGAGTCGTAACATGAAGTGGATTTTATTTTTAGTTTTTGTAACTAGTTGTACTCAAGTTACAAGCCTTAATATGAAAAAACATGAATTTGGAATTCTTCCTCTAAAGGTGATTTGGTTTCAGATTGCTGGTCTGGATGAAGAGCAGGTGGCCATGTTGCGGTTCAATCAACCGGAAGAAAGAAGAACGGCTTTTGAAGAAAGTATCTGTATTGGGAAAGCTTGGAATTACAATTTGTATAAGTTACGTCCAAGTGCTGAAGAAAGTTTTATGGCGCAAATGACCGGTAAGAAAAATATCAAAAATAATTGTGAAGATACTAAGATTAGACCTATCTGGGGTTATCTTAACGAGAGTGGATATCAGACTGGGATTTTAGAGAATGGGGTTAACGATACACAGTCCATGGCCAAATTTAATAAATGTGATGAGCAGGGTCTCATTTTTATGAGTTCCCTATACTTCTGGTTAAGCAAGGCCCCTGTTCCTGGGGCAGTGACCTTTCACTACCGAGAGCCCATTCCCGTTATACCTAATAAAATTACCTACGATCGTTCATGTGGAGAAAAAAGTTGTTCTTCAAGTGTGAGTGATAATTTACCGGCCATTTACACTGAGTTTAACCGTATCTCCAATAAAAATCTTATGATCGTTAGGGATTTTAGTTATCTTGAGGCCCTTAATAAAAAAGATTTTGTAGGTGCCCGCAATATACTTTATGATCTTGAGAAATCATATTCATGGGCACTAGAGCTGGCCAAAGATTCCAGTGAGATCTTAGTTCTTTTAACCACGGGTGATTCTCGTTTCGTAGATATGCCTGATCAGGGTAAGTCTTGGTATGATTTTGAGAAGAGTGGAGCGAACGTAAATTTAAAAAGAACTCAGCTTACGAATCTAGTACTTGCCTCAGGGGTTCGAGCAGAAAATTTTTGTGGGATATATGAGGATTCAAACGTTTTTGAAAGAATCCTCAGTGGTCCAAAACAACAGGGACTTGAATTAAAACTTATCAATCCATTTAAGTAGCACTATCAATATCCTCGCGAGTCAGTTCATACATTTTTTTACAATAATCACATTTAATTTCAATCATTTTAGAATTGGCAAAAAGCTCTTCTAAATCGGTTGAATAGAGACCTCTTAAATTTAGGGCCATGCGATCTTTTGAGCATGGACAAAAAAATGAAATCTGTCGGCTTCCTAAATAGGCAAAACCCTTATCTTCAAATGCCTTAACGATCTTTTCAATGTCATCAGTTCCAGTCTCAAAGAGGTCATGAAAAAATGAACTGTTCTTTTTAATGAATTCACTACGGCTAGCCGATTCATCTAAACTGGAATTTACATTCAAAGAAGGCAGTTTTGTGATCATCACGGACTGATCACTTAGTTCAGAGACGATAACCTCACTATTGGTTTGATAAGAATCTTGAAAGACTTTGTTAATAAGTTCTTTTGTTTCTATATCTTTCATCTCAATAACAGAGGTGTAAGGCATCTTCTGCGAAGGAGTAATTTTTGAAATTCGCATATTACCAGAAATCTTCATAGGAAATGAGTTAAATTCTTCTGGCAGAAGAAGACATCTGGTATGTCCGGCACTATTAGTCTCAATTTTTAGTCGGAAATATGGATCTTCTGAATCAATGTAAAGGCCAATTGTTTCACCTGGTTTAAGAAAAAAAACAATTGGAAGAAGACCTAAAAAAGTATTTCGGAAATAAGCAAATCCTGAACCTTTCATAGGATGTAGAAGGGCAAGATCGTGAATGAGTTTTTGACCTTCCAGAAAATGGATATTAAACCCATGTTTATGGTCAAGAAAACTATAAAGTCGGCTGACTGTAAGCATTGAGCACTCCTTAGTGGACTATTTTATATATCAACCTCTCTTTTTTGTTAATCATTCTCCCTTATAAAGGGTAGAATTTTATCTTCATGATGCAGATTGTTTATTTCTCTCAAAAAGAACAGTTTCTCCTCGATATGGATGGCCATGCCGGGGAAAAGATCTATGTGACACCAAGTCCGGTTAAGGCTGATGCTCTAAGGTCACGTCTTTCTTCAAAAAGTTTTCAGGATGTCATAACGATCGCAAAGTTTACTTCTCGTCTGGTAGAATCTCTGTGGCCAGAAGGAGAGAAGCCCCAGGTTAAAAGAAAATCTGAACTCTTGCTTATTTTTGGCATTCTAAAAAATAAATATTTACCTGATTTAGGTTTTGAGCCTTTTATCCAGGCCTATAATCTTTTTTCTGATCTTCGAAGTTTTACTTTGGATCTTGATGCGCTCTCATCAGTCCTGGAGGAAGAAGCTTCTGAAATTTGTGATGCGGTTTCACTTTTTTGGAAACTTTTAGAGCTCACAGGTTATCTTGATGAGCACGGTGCCTATCAGAAGATCGCAGAAGCTCTAAGATCGGCAGAAGAAATTCCTGAACTTAAAAAAACTTATGTCTTTTGGGGTTTTCAACATTTAAATGGCCAACAAGTGGATCTTCTAAAAGCTTTGGCCATTCGTTATGATGTGATTATTCCTTTTCCATTGGCCTTGAAAGAAAAACTCAAACGAAGTGATTGGTTAAGCTGGTTGCGTGAATTTAAGGTTGAAGAAAAAGAATTGCCTTTAATTATTTCTTCCCCTCGAGCAACATGGATATCTGTGAATTCAAGAGAGATGGCAATGCATTTAAAACCCATCTTGAGAGATCAGGATCAAGTGGTCTTAGGTGTTTCAAAACTTTCACCATTACATCTTGATATTGTTCCTTCTTTATCCGTCAGTTATAAAATACCTCATGAGCTTTTGACCGAGGAACTAAAAGAAGTTTATAAAAAAATTAAGGATCAATTTCGTACGAATTTAACTCTTAACGAACTCAAACTAATCATTCTTTCCGATAAACATAATTCGTTAAAAGTCCTTAAGGCTAAACAGTTATATCTTGAAGCATTAAAATCCATTTCAGATCTCACTGATGAAAATATCATCATAGATGTATTTTTCTTAAAGCTTTTAAGTGATGTCGTTGCCCTTAATCAACCTCGAACATCTTATGTCCCTGCTTCTCCAAAAAATCTCACTATTGAACTTAAAGATATGTCTTCTTTAGAGTTTTTGGATCGTAGGAGAAGGGTGCTTCTGTGTGTGGATGAAAGATTTGAGGACATTCAGAGTTTGGGACAAAATTACACCGAAAGCATACAGAAGGCTCTAGGTTCTCTTGGACCACTCAAACGTAACGAGCTTGAGCTTCTATTTAAACACTGGGAGTTCAGAGATCTTTTCACGCAAGCCGATGTTTTTGTTCTTATGAATGAAGGAACTCTTAAACACAGTTTGATCTGGAAAAGATTATTTTCAGAAATAGTTTTAACACGACCCGATCATGAAGTAGTCGCCTTAAACAATAAAACAGTTATAGATGCTTTTGAGAGAATCCCGAAAAATGGATTTCAAGGAAGCTTTTCTGCGAGTAAGTTTCAAACATTTGCTGATTGCCCACGTAAATTCTATTTTTCTTATATTGAAAAAATCTTTCCCATGATTCTTTTACAAAAAGATTTTGATGTTATGACTTCGGGAACGATCATCCACTCTATTATTGAAAACTATTTTAAAGATGGTGGTGACTTAAAACAGGTAACAATGGCCGCGATGGATGCTCACATCAAAGAAAAAAAACTTATTATTCCTAAAGAGATTTATCTTCAACGTTCACTTATGTTTTATCACCGTGCCTATAATGGTATTCAGTTTGTGCAAAATATCGAACTTAAACTTCAGGACAAGATTCAGTGGAAAATTGAGCAAGATTTTGAAACCAATAATGATTACAAAATGGTTGGACGGATTGACTGTTTAGGAGTTGGGAATCAGTACGTTTTTTTATTGGATTTTAAATCAAGTAAATCATCTGCATCTACCAGTACTGAAGTGGCAGAGCTTGAAAGCCTTCAGCTTTGGGCCTATACGGAAGCGTCATACAATTTAGTTAAAGACATTGGAAATAAAAAGATCATCATTGGGTATGTTGTTTTAGATGATCCCGGTGAGTCAAATCTTCTCACGGATTGTGAAGAGGTTGGAGCGATACTTAAGCAAGATAAGTTTTGTAAAGTCCATAAACTCAAGGAAAGTTTTCAAGAAGTTTCAGGAAAGTCACGTCTTAAGATGAAAGAGCTGAGTTTTGCGATCAACACAGAAAAGATTTTTCCAGCAACTCCTCGAAAAAAATCCACCTGCCATTTTTGTGAGCTAAATAGCGTTTGTGTTAAAAGTGAGTTGCCAGATGTCTAAAGAACCAAATTCTGAACAATTAATGGCAATAGAGCATGACGGAGGGGTCTTACTACGTGCTGGTGCAGGATCAGGGAAAACATTTGTACTCATTGAGCATATTCTTTATTTGACCAAGGGTTGGATCAATGAATTTAAAAAAAATCCTCAAGGAAGTTTTGAGGATTTTATAAGACTTAAGTTCTCACAAATGGTTATGATGACTTTCACTAAAAAAGCCGCTGGAGAAATGAGCATTCGTCTTACTGAAAGGTTTATGGAAGCGGGCCTTGATAGTCTTGATGATAACTGGAGAATCGTTAACGAATCTTTACCTGTTTTGACGGTCACAACGATTGATGGTTTTTGCCGAAAACTCATTACGAATGGTTATTTTCCTTCTCTCTCCACGGAAGCCAAAATCATTTTTGGACCTGAACGTACTGATCAAGTGCGAGTTTTAGTGAAGGAATGGATTGATTTGAAGGGGGAGAGTGTTGATCAAGATGTGATGGACATCGTTACAAGAGAAAAGCGCGACCTTCTTTCGGCCATTACAAACGTTTTTAATGATCCTGGCCTTCGTTTGTCTTGGAAAAAATTTAAAATGCAGGATATTCATCCTGACAACCTCTCAAAACTACTCTCTATGTCTTTTGAACTTAATGACCTGACATCAGCTTTAAGTGCCATTCTAAGTTTGGATCTTCCTGAGGAATCAGAGAGATCCGCATTTGAACATGTTGTGGCGAATTTTCAATCGACTGGGCTTCCCATTATAGACAATGTGGACAAGTTCAAAATTTACCAAAGTCTTTTTATACCTATTAAAGTTTTAAGTGGTGAAAGAAGTGCTAAGAAAAAAACTGATATTCACGTCAGGGCCCATGAAGGATTAAAGGCTATTAGAGATTGGATTAAAAAGTGGGAAGATGTTTTAGATGATTATGAAAAACATTTTGAGACGAAAGTAAAACCATGGATGAAACTCTGCCATGATCTTTTCACATATGTGGATCAGAAGTTGGATCCCAATGAAGGAATGACGTTTGGTGATGTTGAGTATTTTGTAGCTTTGGGGCTTGAGGATAAAACTAACCAAATCAGAATTCAAAACGTGTACAAATATTTTATTGTTGATGAATTCCAGGATACATCCGAACTTCAGTTTAAAATTATTCGTTCTCTTATCGCCGAGGATTTTGACCGTTTATTCTGTGTTGGGGATACAAAACAGGCCATCTATGGATTTAGAGGAGGGGAACTTTCTGTCTTTCAGGATTGTGGGGATCTGGTTCCTTCAATACTTTCTCTTGCCAATAACTACCGTTCATTACCCGAAATTATTGAATTTAATAATTCTCTTTTTAGAACAATCCTTCCATTAGGACAAGAATTTGAAGGTCACGATCCATTTACCGTTAAACCTGAGAATCAAAACATTCCCAAAGAGGTTGAGCGTAATGAGTTTGGAGTGATTGAAATTCATAATGCCGAAATCTGTTGGAATGATGAAAACGAAGAAAAATTTTCCACTGAAGATATTAACCGATTTGAAGCAAGGCTGATCGCTGATTCCATTCTCAAAGAAAGGCTAGAGAACTCCCATAATGTGTGTACGGTTCTCTATAGTAAACTTCGCCCGAGTGGTGAACTTATCCGTGCTCTAATGGAACGAAATATTGGTTTTACCGCTCAGTTTAAAATTGACCTTCTTGATGATCCTATCCTTGGTATTTTTTTGTGTCTTTTAAAAAGAAAATTTGACTCTCGTAAAGAAACAAAAAACCGTTATCCGATTTTTTTAATTCAATCCTATTTAGATATTTTATGTTTACCATCAATTATCAGGGAAGAAGATCTTGCAGGTTTTGATCAAAATGTTATATTTTGGGGCCTTACTCCAGCATTTAGAAAGTTTTTACATAAGCTCTCAATCTCCAATGAAAATTCAGATATAAATCTAGCGACCATAGAAACCTTCTCAAAACTTTATTATCAAGATGCTGAAACGATCATGATTCAGTTTCAGAATGGTGATAATGATCGACTTAGTCTCGATTTACGTTCTGGCGACCAAGCGAACATGGTTCAGATCATGTCGGCCCATGCTTCAAAAGGTTTGGAGTTTGATACCGTTTATCTAGGTGGGATTTATACTAATGGTAAAGACATGTATGGAGGTTCACTTTTTGGAAATCTCCCAGGAAGTTTTAACTGGTACATTGATCTCGTTCAAAAAGAAAAACAACTCTCACCTTTGTATGTCTATGAAAATGAACTCAGTCGGTACAAAAATTTTTCAGAATCAAAAAGACTGTTTTATGTAGCCGCAACACGGGCCAAGAAAAAACTGGTTTGGATTAATTTTATCATGCCTGAAAAGTCTTTCAGCATTCCCAAGAATAGCTGGATTAACGGCCTAAAGGTTTGGTTGCGAGACGTTCCCAGTGCACCTTACTTAAGACAGGTAGAAGCCCAGAATTTTAACGCCCAAGAGATTCTTGCAGCTGAATCATTACCTGAACTTCCCTTCTTTTTTCATGATGCCATGGGCATTTTCTCTAAAGGGGAAGGGGAGAGTGAGTTGCTGATAGCTGCTGAACTAAGTGTCACTAAACTAAACTCTTTATTGGATTGTCCTCGTAAATTTTTTCTGTCGAATGTCTTAAAATTGACAGCTACTGAGGAAGCTCCTTCCTACGTTAAAGAAAATGATAATGATCAAGAGGAAGAACTGGCACAAGTCATGCGTTCATCTTCAGAAAGAGGGACTTATATACATGCCCAGATTGCCCAGGGCATTCTCAGGAATTTTGTCGTTCCCAGAGAAAGTTTTGCTACGGCCAATCAGGCCCCAGTTGAGTGGGTACTGGCCACTCTGAAAAAACTTCAGGCCGATTATGAAATGGTTCCAGAGCAATCTTTAAAATTTAAATTTTTTAATTTTATGATTTCAGGAACACCCGACTTAATTCTTTTTTCTAAAACACAGCGAAACGCTCAGGTTTGGGATTTTAAAACCGGTCGAATGACTCAAGATAAACTCAAACACTACTGGCTTCAGTTAACGGTCTATGCCTATGCTCTATACGAGCTGGGAAAAGTAGAAAAAAACCACGATATTGACTTAGTTTTAAGTTTTGTAGATCAAAAAGAAAATTTGACTGAAAAGGTTTCTTGGCAGCACTGTACCACCATCCTTTATCCAATTTGGCGTTCACAAAATGAGCCTTGGAATATTAATTCTGATCATTGCAGTCAATGTTCTTATGGTGATATTTGCCCTCGTTAATACAAGAACTTGCACCTCTTCTGAAGCATGTTAGAATTTTAATTAGACATCTAGATCTAACAAGCGAAGTAAAAATGAAAAAAGCCTTATGGATTTTTGTATCTCTTTTTTTGAGCACTGTTGTTGTTGCAAGTGAGAAATCACTGTATGAGTTTTCATGGTTAGACAAAGACAAAGAAATTTATGTGCTTCAAAATAGGAAGTTTCGTAAGGATGGAAGATTTTATATCGGTGGAACAGGTGTGAAAACTGTCAGTGGAGTCTTTATTGATTCGTACGGAGCAAGTTTACGCGCAGGCTATTTTTTTAATGAAGACTGGGGATTTGAGTTGGCGTATGGGAAAAATTCGGGGAGTGAGAATGACACAGCTAAAGGTGTGCGCGAGCAAGCGGCTTCTGTTCCCTATTTCAGAAAAATTGATTCATATATGGGAGGAATGCTTATGTGGTCTCCCTTCTATTCAAAAATTAATACCTTTAATAAAATTTTCTACTTTGACTGGATGTTAGGGGCCGGACTCAGCAGCATCAACACTCAGGATAACCGAAATAAATTTGTCGTGGGCAGTACCAGTCAAAATGATTTAACCAATGAGAATGCTTTGGGGGGAATCTGGAGTACTGGTTTTCGTTTTTATATTACAAATTCGTGGAGTTTACGCATGGATCTCACGGGTCTTCATTATACTGCGGAGAAATCCAGAAAAGCAGGAACAGGTCCAGTCACTAAAGATAGTCAGATCTTTAGTAATTACGATATTGGTTTAGGTTTGAATTACACTTTCTAGCTTAAAAAGGAGAACAAGGATGTTCTCAAAATTATTTTTATTAGTTTTTGTTATTTTAAGTCTATCCGCTCATGCATCTCTTGAAGGTGCTAGCAGGATTTATAGTCAGGGTTCGGTTTCCTTGAGCGGGTACCAGCGTATGATTATAGAACTTGTAGAAGATGAATATTATTTTTCAGCTGTACCTTGGGTGAAAGATCTTCTGGTTAAAAGTAATGGAACAGTTGATCCGAGTGTGGATCGAGCTATCGACGAGATTTTAACTAGAACGGGAGTAAAACCTTTTGAGTCCCTTCCCGAAGAAGTTTTAAGAAGATCTAAGTCTGGACACATTCGTTATATTTTAGGAAAAAAGCTTTTCAAAGCTGGGGAATCAACGGAAGCCTTGGAAGTCTTAAATACCACTGAATTTGAAGATCGTGCATTCCCCTTTATCGCTAATCTGAAAGGCGTTATCTATTCAGATCTGGAACGATATGCAGAAGCTGTTACGCAATTTAAAGATTGCATTCGTTATTCAGAAAGACTCATGGGGTCAGTGAAAACCAATATTCATAAGCAACAATATCTAATGAACCGTGACTACTGTGTGGCCGGAGTTGCGAGAGTTGAATTTAGTGAAAAAAAATATGTGAAATCGGGCAGCACTTATTTAGATATTCCAAAAGAGTCTCCAGTCTGGCCTGAAATCCTTTTTGAGGAAGCATGGGCAAGTTATTACCGTAAAAATTATAATCGTACTTTAGGGAAACTTATTTCGTACAAAGCTCCGGTATTTGATTTTATCTTTAATCCCGAGATCGAAGTTCTAAAAGGGCTAACTTATTTGAAGATGTGTCTCTATGACGATGCCAAACATACCGTGGATGATTTTTATAATAATTACGAAAACCCGTCAAAAAGATTAAGAGAAATTCTTAAAAGCCGTGGTAAGGACTATCGTTATTATTATACTTTATTAGCTGACTATGAAGGTAAACACGCTTCACCACTTCCTATACTTGATTCGATTTTACGCTCAGTAGGTAAGGATGCAACCTTGGTTGAAATGAAACAAGCGTTATCACAGGCCCTCAGTGAGTATAATAGATTGAGAAAGCAAGGTAACAACAGTCTTAAAACAAATTTAATTCATAACATCAAAACTTTATTGGATGAATATCGGACCATCATAGGGGCGTATGTACATGCTAGTGTCGTTTCAAAATATGCTGACCTTTATACGGCCTTTCAAGGCATGAGTTACATCAAACTTGAAGTTCTAGCGCAAAGAAAAGAGAAGCTCTATCGCTCAGACAATATTCCTGGTCAAAAACGTGGGGATGTAAAATACATTAAAAGAAACGATAAGCAGTACTTTTGGAATTTTAACGGTGAATTTTGGGCCGACGAACTCGGAGATTATGTTTTTGCCTTGA
>CAMCZE010000063.1 GCA_945885655.1 Bacteriovorax stolpii
CCGTGTATTTATCCAATTGGGCCACAGTTTGAACGGAGCCTTTTCCAAACGAAGTTGAACCCATAATTATTCCACGTTGGTAATCTTGGAGAGCTCCGGCCACTATCTCTGAAGCTGAAGCTGAAGCTCCATTGATCAAAACAACCATGGGAGTTGTAAGATCTTTAAAACCAGATTTTTTCACATATCGGATATCTTTATTATGAGGATCACGAGATTCAGTGGAAACAACAAGACCTTCTTTAAGAAAGATTGAAGAAACATCTACGGCCTGATCTAGAAGACCACCGGGATTTGATCTTAAATCAAGAATGATGCCCAAAAGACCACCCTTCTTCTGGGCCTTTTCTTTTAGTGTCTTAAGAGCATATTCAACAGATTCAGCTGAGCGTTTTTGAAATTGAGTCAAACGTACATAAGCAAAACGATCCATTACAAGTTCTGATTTAACAGGTTTAATTTTAATTAATTCACGCGTAAGGGTGAATTGCTTCACCCCTTCAAAACCTTCTCTGATCACACCAAGATTGATCTTCTCTCCCACTTTCCCACGCATTTTTTCCATGGCCTGCTCAAGAGTCATGCCAACAATTGCTTCATGATTTATTTCAACTAACTTATCTTTGGGTTTGATTCCTGCACGAAAGGCAGGAGTATCATCTATGGGAGTCACGATATAGATGACATTTTCTTTTTGAGTGACTTCAAGGCCAAGCCCACCAAACTCCCCTTGAGTATCGTTTTGCATTTTTTCAAAAAAATCACGGTTTAAAAATGTCGAATGTGGATCAAGAGTATCCATCATTCCCTTCAGAGCACCCTCAATGAGTTTTTCTGTATTCACTTCACGATAGTATTGAGTCTCAACAAGGTGCAGGACTTTATTAAAAAGTTCCAACTGTTCAAAACGTGACTTATTTTCCGTTATCTTCGGAGGAACAACTTTTTTGTCGGCCGCATGGGTAGAGGAAATAAAAGCAACAAGTGAAAGCAATAAAAGAAAACGAGTTCTCATCAGGGACTCCTAGATGGATAATTCGTCTTAAATTTTACTCACTCCATTGAGGTCTAACCACAAAATAGTGTTCTGAGCGGTATTTTTCTTACGAACTTCAAAATAAAGATTTTGAGCATCGACAGAGTCATTAAGTGTGTAGGCCAATACTTCTCCATCGCGAACAGTGTCATTCTTACGAACTTTGATATTCATTTTCCCAAGAAGTACAGTTCTAAGGTCTCCTCCGTGGTCTATCAAGAGCACTTGTCCATAATTTGATAGATCCCCGGCAAAAACCACTTTCCCACCGGCCACAGCGCGTACAGGTTGTACTGATTGATATTTAAATGTCACACCTTTGGCACTTGAAACATAAGTGGTGAAATCGCTAACTGGGTTTGAAAAAAAACGGTCTGGCTTATTTTCAATAATCGGAGATTGACTAAATTCTTTGGTAATTTTTTTAAGATTGGCCTTGAGTTGTTTTTTTTGAACAACTGTCTCCACTTTTTTCTTATCCTGGACACGGGCCATGTATTTTTCCATGGCGATTTTTTTTCTGCTCTCCAGATCTTGAATAACCTGCGCCAGCTCTTCTTCATTTTGTTTGAGTACTTTAAGTTTTTGATCAAAGTCTACAACCTTGGCCTCAAACGAGGCCAATTCCTGCTCTTTGGTTTTAAGTTTTAAGTGTCCCTGCTTTAAAAGTTCTAAATGAATTTTTTTCTGCCAGGCCTCGGTGGATTCATCCTCACTTTCAGTGAGATAACTATGAATGATACGTTTATTATTTTGCTGAGCTTCTTTTACATGAGATTGTATTTCTTTTAAACGCTCTCTATAGAGCTTAACGTCGACTTCAAACTGTTTAATGAACTCAAGGCTTGAAAGATAAAGATTATTTTTTGAGCCAATCTCTTTTTCTAAGGTCGTGAGTCTCGCCCCCAACTCCACAACTTCCGAGCGATAATGAGAGAGATCATCATTCGGATTTTTTTTTACTGCAGCTTGTACCGAAAGAAACGATATTAAAAAAAAAGGTAAAAACATTGTCATATAGTGGGCTTCCATTTCCAGAATTGCATGGAGAAGGTCCAAAAAACAGAAACGATCATCACCAGGGCCATAAGGTCTAAGATTCTTAATGTGCCATTCAAAATACCCATGGCAACAAAAAGTCCTATGACTCCAGCAAGGCCTGTTGCCAAACTTTTTGCGGCCACTAGTTTTCTGCGTTGAAACTTTTCAATGATATAACCACGTGAGCGAAAAATATCGTAACAAAGCCAAAAACTTATGACCCAACAAAGAGCGAGTATTCCTAAAACGCCCCAGTCTCCGGCCTTCTCAATAAAAACGTAAAAAGGGTGGGCCTTCATGACATTAGTCACTTCCGGATATTTCACATCGGTTGCAGTAATTTGTTCACGACCTGCAATCCTTACCACTTGATCTCGAACAAACTGCAAACTTTCCGGTGAAAGAGTTGGCTTCAAAACTATTTTCAGAGATTTAAAATTTAAAAGTTCAGAGTCTATAGAGTACCCTTCACCAAGCTGGGAAAGCAAAACGTTCAATTTACTTTTATTTTTCTTCGTCTCTTCAGTGATAGATAAAACACCTGGAAGTTTGGCCACGATGGCCTTTACTTTTGTTGATGTAACCGAGCTATCCACCACGGCCACGAAATAAGGATTCACCATTTTATCGGGGGTTAATTTCGATAACGTATCTGTGATCCATGCCCTATGAGTAAATCCAAATGCCAAGAGACATGTGAAAAGAAAAAAGAAGAAACCACGAATGAGTGACTCTCCTAGTGATTTAAAAAACTCAGTTAGATAAAACATGCATGCCCCGAATAAACTAATCGTCCCTTGTCTAAGTGAGCAATCTTACCGGGAAACTGTTTAATAAGTTCTTTATTATGAGTCGCCCATACAATTGTGAGACCCTTCTTATGATTGAGATGATTTAAGACTTCAAACAAACGATAAGAATTTTCTTTATCCAATGAACTTGTGGGCTCATCAGCAAGGAGAGCGGTAGGACGAGAAAGAAGAGCACGGATCATAGCAACCTTCTGACGAAGTCCACCGTTACAGTCTTCAATCTTACGGCCTAAAAAGTCATGCACCTGAAGTAAACGTGAAAAGTCTTCTAACTCTCGGTAAAAATCATTTTTCGAATTATAAATGGAAGCATCATAGGCCATCCACATGTTCTCTTCACAAGTTTTAGACTGCAAAAGACGCAGATCTTGAAAAACAGTGGAAACAAAATGTTTACTTGAACGTTGATGAGGAAGAATTGCTCTCCCGGAGGTAGGTTCTAAATGACCCCCCAATACTCCTAAAAGTGATGTCTTTCCGGCACCAGAGGGGCCAGTGACAAAAAGAATCTCTCCTGGATAGATCGTAAGCTGCACGGCCTTTAGCGCTTTAAGATCTCCATACTCTACGGATAGATTATCGAGGTGAAATAAATAATTTTGATTATTTGATCCCAACTGACTTGGGATACTTCGTCCGGTTAACATCCGTGAAACCGCCTATTCTTCAAGTTCCCTCATGGAACTTAACTTAACGTCATGCAAACATTGTACCGAGTAATCTGAAGAAATGTAAAGGTCGAGAATCAAAGAAATAACCGACATAATTACCCCGTAATTATACCTTCTTGCTTCAAAAGTTCATAGGCCGAGTCTGAGCAATAAACATTCGGCACAAAGTTAAACTTATTCTGCAGACCACTGATAATGGAATTTTCTACATCTCCCAAAAGTTTAACATCACCGTTATCCATGAGGATCTTGGCCGGATCTCTTTCTAACAAAAGATTTTCACTCGTCTTTGTTTTGACGAGCTTCTTTTTTGATTTTACAAAGATAATATTTTTTTTAGGCAGATCTTCCACGATCCAATCTTTTTCGGTTCCCTTCTTAGCGAGAATGTCCCGAATCTCTTCAATTTTATCTTGAGCGCGCTTAACGATTTTCTCATAGATATGATCTTCATCTTGATTTAGAATTCTCTGTTTGAATTCCTCACACTTAATCGTTCGTGGAGCATGTCCAAAAAGAAGACAAAAGGCCAAGTCCTTAATCCGAGGATTCTTGTCAAACGTTCCATCTGAATAATAAGTATGAACCTGATGCATAAAATACTGATCATTAAAAGTATAAAACTTTGTTGGATTATTTTCGATCATATCCATGAGTTGAGAATAAGTATAAATCTTCCCTTTCTCCAACATATAAAAACAGATTTCTTCTGCGATGGCATCAAAACGGGCCCCTCGAGCGGAACGAACAACTTGTGAGTACCATGCAAAACGGGCCATTAAAAAATCTTCAACCGCATGAAGAGCGTTGTGATTAATCGCCACCACTTCATGGCCACTGACTGTTGCAACCCTAAAATGGTGAAGAAGATAATCTCTGTCATAGGTCCCGTACTTAATTCCAGAATAGTGAGCATCCCTTAAAAGATAATCCATACGATCACAATCAATTTCAGAATGAAGAATCTGATTTGCCAAAATATTTGGATCAATTCCCTTTACCAGATTTGATATCTTCTGGGGGTCGAGATGATACTGTTTCAGAATAAAGGTAATCCCGCCTGGATAATTGGTATTTTTAATGATGTATGAACCGAGATGTTCATGGTCGTCTGGAATGCCCTTACCATTTTTTTCATTAGTTGTATCACCATAACGGATGTAGGCCATCTCTGTTGTGTGAGAGAACATGAAGGTTCCTAAATCATGCAAAAGGGCTGCAAGGCGAATACTTTGATGAAAAACTTTTTCTGGAGATTGAATCTTATCATCAAAAAGATCCGGCTCTGGAACATCACGTCCCAAACGTTGTAAGATTTTATGAGCGTTGAACATCACTCCAATGGAGTGGCCGTAACGAGAGTGCTCCGCACCTGGAAATGTGTAGAAGGTAAAACCAAGCTGCTTAATCCAACGAAGTCTTTGATAAAATGGAGTATGGATGATTTCCCATTCTAAATTTGTAAGGTGGATGAAACCGTAAAGGGGATCAAAAACGATTTTGCTTTTAACAGGAACGTCCATGTTGTGACTCTTAAAAAGAAAAAGGGTCCAAACCTTGGACCCTTTTATGTAATGATTATTATATTACTGAAGATTCTTATTTCTTTTACCTTTGCGTGCTTTAACCACTTTACTGATGGCATATTCCATCAACATGAAAGCTTCACGACGAAGACCATTTTCATGGATATAGCGATAGAAGTTTTCAATATCACCATTGGTACGGAAGTTTTTTATCGTCATGACTTCTGGGGCAACTCCGGCTTTTTCATCAAGATTTACAGTTTTCGACATAAAGGTCTCCTAGTCATAGTATTTTACTTTTTTATCCCTAACTCTTCAATCTCTTACTGCTCTCTGGCCTCAATCAAACCATAACTATGAAGCTTGTTATAAAGAGTCTTCACCGTAATTCCAAGGGCTTTAGCAGCGCGTGTTTTATTCCCGCTCAAGTAACCTAGTGTGTCAATGATGTGTTTTTTCTCAAGATCAAATAATGTGAACTCAACATACTTCACTGGAGCAGGTACGACTTCAACTTTAACTTCCTGAGCAAACTCTGGAAGATGAGCAGCTTCGATGTATTGACCGTCTGTTAGGATATAGGTGCGCTCCATGATATTTTTAAGTTCATGAGCATTTCCTGGCCAGAAATAACCAGTGAGTTTTTCAATCGCGCCACTTGTTAAAACTTTTGCTTCTTTTTTATCGTGATTAAGAAAGTACTCTGCCATAACTTTAATATCTTCTTGGCGCTCTTTAAGAGCTGGAACTTTAAGTGCCATTGTATTTAGACGGTAGAAAAGATCTTCTTTAAATGTTCCTGCATCTACTAAACCTTGAAGAGGTACTTTGGTAATTGCGATGATTCTTACGTTAAGAGAAATTTTTTGTTCAGTATCAACAGTTATCATTTCGCCTGAAACAAGAGATCTAAGAAGTTTTGTTTGAATATTAGAAGTCATTGAACCAATGTCATCGACAATCAATGTTCCACCATTGGCCTGCACTAAGAGTCCTTTGGAGCCAAAAATTTCGCGGTCAAGTTGAACTTCATTCAAAGCTGAACAACTTGCTACAACACAGCCACCTTTGCGACCTGACCATGCATGAATCTTCTTAGCGAGGATTTTTTTACCAACGCCATGGGAGCCTTCAAGAAGGATGGGGAAGTCTTGCGTAGCAATTTTTTTACCTGTATGAACCACTTCTAAAAAATTCTTAGACAGTCCGATCATTTGTGAATGATCCTCGAAGTGATGAGATACCTGAATGCCAACTCTTTGAGAAAGCTCTTTTTCTTTGGCCTCAATACGTGATTGAAGCTCACGATTAAGATTTTTTGCCATTAAATAAAGATGCATATTTCGAATTGAGTTTTGAAGTTGCTTAAGGACATCGTTAATCGCAATCATATCAACTTCACCGAACTGACGGTCTTTTTTAAGCGACTGAACATTGATCGTTCCGATAACTGTCCCATCAACGATAATAGGTAAACAAAGTTCTGCTTCAATTTCTTCTTCACGAATACCTGTTGAAGCAATCGGATCACGTTTTACTGAGTTTGAATAATAAGCTCTTTTCATGCGAGTAACATATCCAGAAAGACCCTGACCCTTATTAAGCAATTTAGCAGTTGAAAGGGCCTCTCCATTTATGGCGATCAAACGAGTTGAGCCATCAGAAAGGGCCTCAAAACACATCACTTTATGCTCTTTGGTAAGGTTTTGAATGAAACCAGATAGTTTTGAAAAAAAGACCACTTCATCAAGGTTTGAAAGCAAAACTGTTGAAAGAGTAGCGATTTCATTTTGCGTTAGAGCTGTTTTCATTGGTATCCCCTTTACACTTATAAAACTGGTTGTTTAATAGTTACACAGTGCGTTACATGGAAGATATTACAATTTGAATGAAATTTTTACAAGACTATTTTAATGCGGTGTTTAACTTATCTTCAAAATATCATGTTATTTCGGTAGGTTAGTCCATTGAGGAGAATAACAGCGGCCAAAGTCTTGAGTTAATTGACCTAAAATCTCTCCTTCCCTGCTCATAATCTGAACATCTTGAACGGCCCTAGCGCCATTGACTCGTTTTGAAGTGAAAACAATAAATTCACCATCGGGCGAAAATGCAGGCTCCTCATTTGAGCCAAAGTCCTTAGTTAAACGGGAAAGGTTATTTCCAGCAGAATCAATACGATAGAGATCAAAACCTTGATCAACCCAAGATGTAAAAACAATCTCTTTTCCATCTGGGGAAAATCGTGGAGTTGCATTAAACTGACCCACAAACGAAATTCTTTTAATATCTTTTTCTGCACTTGAAGGATCCATCGTATAGATATGGGCCCGCCCAGGCCTACTCGATAAAAATGTCATCATGGATCCATCTGCGCTCACTGAGGGATCCACATCATCAGAATAGTGAGAAGTTACTTTTCTCATCTTTCCATTTGCTAGGGACATTTCATAGATATCTGCGTTTCCAGAAAATGATAGGGTAAGAAAAATTTCATTTCCAGAAGCACTGAATATCGCTCCTGAATTAATACCAGGTTTACTTGAAAGCGAAGTAACTTTACGGGTCCTAAGATCTAGTGACTTCAAATCGATGTTTTTAATCATGTGGGAGCGACCACCGATCATTTGTTTTTTAGCAGCAATCAGAGAGAACATCACACGAGAATTATCCGGAGCAACAGAGGGAGAAAGGATGACGGAGTTAAAATCTGTGAGCTTTTCAACTCTTCTCCCGTCAAAGTCCATAATATAGAGTTCTTTCTCGATATTTCTTCCTTTAGTCGTCCTATCAGAGAGAAAAACAATTTTTGAATTAAAGATGGAAGATTTTCCTGTGATAGAGCGATAAATCGCATCTGCTATCTGGTGAGCGTTTGAGCGCAAAGAGCTATGTTTCACTTTGAAAGTCTGATTGAGAATTTCTTTTTTAGTAAGAACACTCCAGGCCTTATATTTTGCTTCAATCACATCACTTGTTCCTGAAGAAATCTCTGAAGTTATAAAATACGTAATACCTTCTGTTGCCCATTTTTCAAGTTGAGGGTTAGAAAAGCTTGCTTTCCCTTTATCAGAATATTCCACTGAATTAAATTTATGTTTATAAAAGATAAAATCATTTCTCAGAATGTCAGTGAGTTCTGCCGCGATAATCTTTTGAGTGCTCGAGAGATTTTTCGCTTCAAAGTCATCTAAGACAAACTTATCCTTATCCAACTCAGCTTGACCTACAGCTATCTCTGCCACAACATTTTGAGCGTGAACATGGAACTGTAGAATAAAAATTAAAAGGATAAATAATATCTTCATACTGACCTCTATAGTGGAAATCTTAAAATGATTCCCGAATTAACTAAACGCGCACCGACTTCACTATTCGGAGATGGGAATGGAGCAGCATCACGGATGGCCTTCTCGGCCCTTGCATCAAATTCTGCTGTGCCAGAAGTCTCCGTTAATTCAGTTTTAAGAACGTGTCCATTTGGTGAAAGAAATAGAAGGATTTTACAACGAAGATCTTGGTCCTTGAGATAACTTGGTAACTTCCAAAATTGACGAACGAGGGCCGGAAGTGTTTGAACATAAGCCGAAAACTCACTATTGGCCTCATCCGAATAATCACCGACTAAAGATGAGCCTTTACTCAAACGATTTCCTTCAATAATTAAAGAACTAAGATGACTCGTATTGGTACCAGTACTCTCCCCCTTAACTTGTTCTTTTGTGGCCAACTTTTTTGATGAATAATCATTGATGATGTTCATGAAAGAATTCTTCTTTTTCTCTTTTGTCTTTTCTTCAATCACCAGATCGTTTTTATTAATAACATCTGCTTCTTCTTTTTTAGTTTCTATTTTACCACCCTGAACAACCTCAGGTTGGGTGGCCAAATCTTGTTTACGTTCTAACTCCCGTAACTCCTTAATAGTGAACTTGGGCATGCCTACCACATCGACTCGTACTGAAGCTCGGATGATTTCTACGTTATCTGAGCCTTTGAAAGTATGCTGAAGAATTTTTCCAAACAAAAAAGCAAACAAAAAAAGGATGACATGCACTCCAGCAGAGAGCAGCAAATTTTTGTTAAAATTATCCTCTTCTTTTAAAAAAAACATTTATTTCTCGGTTTCTGTCACGAGGGCGATATTACTCACGCCTGCTTTTTTAAGATTAGCGATCATCGTGGCAACTTTTTCATATTTAAGACTGTAATGAGCACGAAGATAAACGACATCTGTATTATTGGTTTTAAATAGCTTTAAAATAGTAGGAATGAGTTCTTTGTTATCGATGAGATTTTTCCCTAGGTACACTTTTTCATTCTCTGTGATAGATAAGATCACAAGCTCTGGACGCAGGTTCACATTATGAACTTTTTTAGTTTTAGGTAATTTAAGATCAATCCCACTAAACATCATCGGTGCGGTCACCATAAAGATAACCAAAAGAACCAACATGACATCCACCAAAGGCGTGACGTTGATATCTGAAACAGGACCTCTTTTACCAGAACCTAGGTTCATTCCCATGATATTAGTCCTTTTTAATGAGGATCGATCGCTCAATCAAATTTAAAAAATCTTGGGAAAAAGATTCCATCTGTGAATTAATTCGTGAAATCTGATTATTAAAGATATTAAAAAACCAAACTGCTGGAATAGCTGCTGCTAAACCGATGGCCGTAGCGACCAGGGCCTCTGCGATACCTGGAGCAACTGCTTCAATACTTCCTCCGCCTGAGGATAAACCAGAAAAAGCATCGATGATTCCCCAAACCGTTCCAAAAAGTCCAATAAATGGTGTGATGGAACCGATCGAAGCAAGTGTCGAAACTCTTACATCCATTTTTTCATTTGCTGTATTATATCCAGTCTTAAGAGCACGCTCCAGGGCCTGAAAACCATGTTCTGCAAAATGTTGAGTGATAGAACCTTGTTTGGTGTTGTTAAGTTTTTCTCCCACTCGATTAAGTTCCTCATAGCCTTTACGGAACATGAGACTCATCGTTGAATCCTGATTTTCAACCGCTTCACGGTGTATCTCAGAAAGTGAACTGCTCGTTCTAAAAAATTGATTGAACTTATCATTGGCCTCATTCATAAGTTTTAATTCTTTATATTTTTGGAAAATGATCGTCCAAGAAAGAACCGAAGCAGCAAGCAGAAGTAGTAAAACAATTTTTACTACGGCACCTGATTCCCAAAGAATTTGCCAAATATTCAGACTTCCATGCATGGCCACACCTTTATCTTAAAAGTTTACGAACAGAACTCATCACCTGATCTCTGTATTTATAGTACAAAAAAGATATCACCCAAATTACAGCTAGAAAAGCGAGGTTAAGCTTCTTATCTATTCTAAACGGAGAAAAATCATCTCCCCACACTGGATCCAGACCAAATATAGAACCCATCGGGGCGACAAAAATGATCAGGAAACAAAGCACATTACTCCATCCACGAAAAGCTTTGCCACTCAGATAAACAAGAGTGAGATAACAGAGCACGACGTAGGAAAGAAGATTGTAATAATCTGGCACACTGATTCGATAAGAAACTGCAAAAATAACCGTATAAGACAGACTCAACCACAATCGAGCTGGGTGAGATTTCTGGTTTAAAACGTCATCCAAATAAGCAATCACTACGAATTCAATGCCAAAATATAGAAAAAGACTTATAAACGAGGCCAGGTGAAAATACCAATAACCTAAATTCTGCGCCACAAACTGAGCTTTACCTAAAGCAAGATAACTTGCCACCATGAAGGTTGCTACCACGACTGCACGGGGCTCTGGCCAATGAACAAGCTCTTTAAAAAGCTGTCGAATGGTTTTTAACTGGTAAAGCCGAATTGAGAACCAACGATTTAAAAGGAAAAGTGAAATCACTTTGGCCATAATCAGGATTTCCCAATGGTTATTGTGTAACCAGGCCTCAACAATACTGATCTCATGATTTAATAAAAAATGAAAAAATGCACCGATAGAACTCAGTACAATACTGATGACTACATACATTAACTGATAAGAGATGTAGTAACGCAGATTTTGTAAAAAAAGACCGTCAATTGGTTTTACCATTACAGAATTTTTTCCTCAGGGCTTAACCATTTAAGCTGCAAATCGGGCGATGGGTATAATTTAATGTACTGTTTGTATTGAGAATTTACTTTTAGAAATCGCTCTATTTTTCCTAATAAACGAAAGTAGCTGTTCCAAAGTTCTGGATTGGCCTTAAGATAAGAGTCCATTTTTTTTGTCACTTCAAATTGCTGTTGAAAAGTGAAACCCTTCTCATAAATTTGATTATTATAATTTTTCATTGTCTCTTCAATGAGTGTTAAATCCGGTTTAGTTCCATAAAAACTTGTACCGCCGAGTTTTTTTAATTTCTCAGAAGTCACGGACTTCTCAAAATAACCTAACTCAAAACGAAAAAAATCTTCTAAAAGAAGAAGTGATATTTCAAGTTTGGTTAAATCTAGTGAACGAATAAATGGAACAGAAAGAACTAACACGACCTCACGTTCATTACCGGGCAATGAAACCCTCACGAGGCTGGGAGTATTAATGAGCATGATCTTAAATTTTTTGTGATAAAAGCCAAACTTTTCCAACATTGCCTTGAATGAAGCTTCAAGTCCGTATTCAGGTTTTTCATGGTCCCAATCAAGTAACTGTGCATTTTTAACTAACCAGTATTCCGTCATAAATCCTAAAAATTCTTTTTCTTCAGGATATTTGAAACGACTTTTGTCCAGGCCTTCTTGAGAGACTTTCATGGCCTTTACTTTTTTCTTTTTAGTGATGACTGATTGAGAGAGACCGTCCTCTTGCAAGACTTGTTTGATGTTCTTAAAATTAACGAGTTCCAGTTCTTTTTCTTCCTGGAGTTTTTGATTTTGACTATAAGCACTCGCTACCATCAAGATCATGAAACTAACGAACCCGAGTTTCACCTTGAGTATATTGGTCATAAAGACGTCCCCAGTAATAAAGCTCTGCTAAATCTAAGTTTAATGAATCAAAAAATTTTGGATAACGACCTTGAAAACAATCAGGACGTTTTTCTGAAAGATATTGTCTTAAAATAAAACCTTTATAGTCTGCCACCTGTACGTAGGCCCATTCAGGCCCGGCCGAAACCTTTGAAGACTCAATCACTTTAACAGGATAAGAACACTGAATTGTCGTGAGACTGGGTGAAGTCTTTAATGAAGATTGATGAACATGACCAAAAATCGGATTAAAATAAAAAACCCCCACTAACTTTTCATCTGTCGATTTTGTAGCGGCTAGAGATAAACTAGAAAGGATTAACAAATAAA
>CAMCZE010000064.1 GCA_945885655.1 Bacteriovorax stolpii
ACCACCCATAGTACTTGAGACTGATAGACTCAGGGCCTCGTCCAACCGTTTTTTAAGTTCAATTTTAGTAGCAGACCTTGAAATTCCTTGACCATCTTGGCTGCGGCCACTGATTAAGCTGTCTCGGCGTGACTGCTCAACCACTGTTCCAAGGTTAAGTTGTAATCCAAATTGCTTATTTAAAATATCAGTAATCTTAAATCTATCAAAAACAAACGAACCCACTCCTACCTGAGTTAAGTTTTGTTGTTCATTTTGAGAAAGGGTTCCTTGAATTTCATCGGTATAACCAAATGCAATCAGAGAGAGAATTGAGTTTCTTGGAAGAGATGGATCTGAAGTCAGATCCATACTGATACGCTCTAAATCCCCGTAGGCCTTGAGGTTAATCTTATAAGCAGAAATATAAGTCAGGGCCTGAATATCAAAGTCTGGATTTGCAATATCCTTTTTAGGTGAAAAACTTATGTCTGCTGTAGTTAAAAGATATTCATTACTCTTAAAAAATACTCGAGAAGAATTCACTGGTGCATACAATCTTCCGTCTGCTCTAGGCCTTGAAGGATGCCCAGTTAAACCCATTTCACCTTTCAGGGCCACATCCATCAGCGAATTAGTAATTCTCACTGGATTTTCGGCTTTAACCGTTACTGAAAGATTAATCAATTTATCGATGGGAGATTCTTGGTTCTTAGGTAAAAATCTTACCTGATTCAACCCTGAAGACTTCCCCGAGAATTCATTTAATTCATTTACAATTTGCCCCTTATTTAAAACCAACTGACCACTTAAAGTATACGGAAGATCATTTCCAAGAATAATTCCGTCACCAGAAACGTTAACAGAAGATTTACCTAATATCGGTATTTCGGCCTTATCAAATGTGTACTTGATATTTACATCCGGAACTCCTCCATCAAAAAAGACGTCACCCCTTAAAGCAAGCTCTCCAGCATCCATAGAGGTTTTTATATCTTGAATCATAAGCCGGTTTCTTAAAAACTCTAAAGAGTAAGACAAATCAGTGATCGGGAATGGTAGTCCATCAACAGAAAAGTTTAATTTTGTCGCCTTTGAACTTCCAGAGAAGATATAGTCTCCACCTTTACCGTCAATCTTAATAATATTCCGAATAAAACCTTCAGAGGATAAAAGCGGAGAAATCATGATGTCTAAAATCTTTGAATTAAAATGTATTTCATGGATCAAAGAAACATTTTGACCAAAAACTCCATTACCGCTACCAAGAAGATAAAGATCAGGCTCACGTATATTTAAATTCCATTTTTTAACTTTACTATCTTCTACAATAATCTCTGCATCTTCGTTTTCATAATTGATGCTGAAATCCCTATGGTTAAATTGAAGTTTTTTTAAATTACCTCTTAAATCAAGATGCTTAAAATCAGTTAGGAATCTGCTATCTAAATTTGCCCTTAAAGACCCCGTAAATTCTTCTGCATCTAAATGTTGCCCAAAAAATGCCACCGCAAAAGGTTTGATATCAGGGGCCTCAATGTCCAACTTCACTTTTGACATTTTTTTATTATCAAAAGAAATATCAAAATCAGTTTCAAGAATACGACCTAAGAGATTAGCTTTTCCGTAAACCCTACGAGGCATAACCCCTAAATGAATTTTGGAATCTTCAAATTTATACGATTGGGCTTCTGAATTTGTAAGGGTACTATCAATATTTACAAGATAATCAGTTGTTGTGCCATCTCCCGACATTGTCCCTGAAAATATTCCATCAAAATTAAGATTGATTTTTTTACTAAGATTAAATGAGGAAATTTCTATATTATCCCACTTATAGTCTAATTTTAAACGTCTTGTAGGTAATACGCTTGAGAAGGTACCATGAATCTGACCTTTCCCTTTTTCCGCAAAAAAGTTATTAATACTAACTGTTTCATTCTGATAGCTTAGATTCATTGAACCAGATGAAATATTTTCTCCATAGGCATTAAGATCAGTAAACACAATGTCTGATTTTACTTTTAATTGTTTCAGATTGGCCTTCCCGAAAATATTGGTATCGAAATCGGCAGTTAAATCTAGATCCTCAGGTAAAAAATCCATTTTTGAAATGATGGGAGCTAAAATTCTTGAGATGTCGGAATAACTAGCTCGTTTTGCAGTAATTCCTAGAGCGATATCTAAATCATCATAACTCACAACTCCATTACCATTAAGTTCGGTAACTCCGACTCTGGATTCCATATTTCCAATAACAACTTTAGAGTCCTTTAAATAAATACTTAAATCTTTTTTAGTTTCATCTAACTCAAAACCCAAAATTTCAAACCCTTTGGTTTGCCCTTTAAGGTTAATTACGACATCTGTTAAAGGGCCTGATACATCAAGACTGAGTACACCAACACCTTTCACATCCAGATTTGCAATATTTCCAAAATCTTCTAGATCAATTTTAGAATTAGGCGCTGTAAATTTAACTTGCTTTTTATTAACAAATCCTTGCAAGTCTAACATTGAATGGGGCAACTCAATTCCTGCACTTAGTTGAAACTCTCCATTAACATATGAGAAATCTGTATTTTTAAGTTTAGCAATTTTCGCCATGACCACTTTGAAGTTTTTTTCACCAACAACTAAACCAAGATCATGGGCAACAAATCCATCTTTAAGTTTAAAGAAGAGATTCCCTTCATCATAACTAAATCTAAGATCCCCTGTGAGTCGTCCTTTCACTACTTCAAATGTTGGGCCTAGAATTCGAATTGCATTATTTAAATCGATATTCTCACCTCTAACCTCTAATGGCTCGTGGAGATATTGTTTATTATTGAAATTGACGATCTCAACAGGACTAAGAAGTTTTAACTTTTGCTCATTATAAGAAAAGTTTAAAACATTTAAGTTAAGTTTATTTGCCACAAATTCCAAAGAAGCATCTATGTTATCTGCATATGCAAAATTTGATCGTAGCTCCTTTATAGAAACTTCTGCCTTTCCATTAATTTTTTTATCTTTAATCTGAATGCCGAAATTAACATGGCCTATACCTTTCTTGAACTGAAGATACTCATGAGTTTTAATCGTATCGTTAATGTTTTTAAGATGAACTTGTGATTCACCTTCGATATCGACTTCAGCTAATTTTAGTTTTGGATAGTTTAGGACCTTTCCCTTCACATTTAAATAGTGAACATCATGCTGAAGTTTTAGACGTTGTATCGAAATGTCCTTTTTTCCGATTTCAACATCGCCCCAAACTTCATCAAGGATCAAAGGATTCTCAGCACTCGGCTTTAAGTTCGAAAGATGAAATCTTGTCATAAAATTTTCATCTTTTTTAAAAATCTTAAGTCTTCTAATCGTGGCTATATTATGATTAGCAAATATATGAGAATTTTCAACCAAAAGAGAGTCCACTCTAACGGGAGACTCTTCAGTAATATCAAAAACTTTATGAATGATTTTTTCATCAATCTCAGTTAATGGATCATCGTTTCCTGGAAAAACATATTCGATGAAAGAATCCGCAATGCGTATCTCACCAAAAGTTAATTTCTTTTCTTCAAATTCAATTAAACTGATATAAAACCCTAGTTTTCCAAACTCGGCACTGAAAGATTCTTTATCAGAAAACTTTTTACTCACTGAAACACGATTAAGTTCAAGTCCTGGCGGGAACAAAGTTAAATCCACACTTTTGATACCGACACTCATTGCCGTTTTACGGATTGTTAAATCTGTAATGACTTTTGTTGCAAGCCGACCAAACGATCTTGTTTGAACGAAATAAATAAGAGCAATCGCACTCGACGCCAAGATAAAAATGAATGCGGCCAAGACACTCTTAAACCTCATTTAGCTTCTCAAACTTTTCTTTGGCCAAGCGATATTTAGAATCAACAGAAAGAATTTTTTTAAAAATCTCTTTTGCTTGAGAATTGTTTTTAAGTTTTAAGTAGATCTCTGCCTGTGTATATAAGAACGAAAGAATATCATCTGTATTTCTGGCACGCTTTAGTGCTTCCATTGTTGTATCTAATGCGGCCCTGTAATCTTGCAACTGTATTTGGCCTGTAATTTTCAAGTAACTGGCATTAAGATAGATCACATCATCATTCAAGACCATTCCCTTGACCATCTCGGCAGCTTTTACGGCGGCCCTTGGATAATCCGATTCAAGAAAACTAACAGCTATTTCCATTAGATCTTGAGCTGTATTATTTTGATGTTTAAGAACGTTAATAAAATGATCCTCCACTTCATCGGTATTATCTCGTACAAAAGTGCTAGCTTCCTCTTCCTTCGAATTTTCTTCCAACGTGAGGTCCATCTCTTCAAGTGGAGCCTTGTTTTTTTTCACTGAAACATTCTTTGAAATAAAAAGATATTTTTTTAGATGACTGTAGTACTTATCAAAATATACATAACTATAAGCTTCATTGTTTTTAATCTCGTTTGCATAGTCCTGGGCCAGTTCACCCAACTCTAACAAGTCTAGAAGTTTGAGGATTTGGGCTTGAAATTTAACATCATCGATATAAATAATTAATTCGATAATTTTTTTATAGTCTTTTTTTTCTTTAATTCCATCTAGATATATCTGACAAAAATTAAGATACATTTCAAGATAGCCCCGTTCTTTCTGGGTTCTCAGAACTTCATATAGGGAATATATTTTTCCTTTGGTTCCCTTCGGGGATGATTTTTCAACACAAGACTGAATTAGATCATGGATAATGATTTCAGCTTTATCAAAATCGTTTAAAAGAAGAATCAAAGAAAGACGCTGCAACTTTAATTGAAAATCATCTTTGAAGTATTTTTCAATATGAGCATTTACGTTCTCTGAAAGAAGAGGGATCTGCGCTTCATACAAAAACACTTGGTATTCCGAAATCAATTTATACAACTCTTCTGTATGACCTTTCATTTCCGCTATCTTGATCTTAAAGCCTTGAATCCTACGATAACTTTTCAAAAGCTCTTCACCCTTTACTTTTTTTAACAAAACCTCAGCTCTGTTTAAATCTGAATTCATAAAAATTTCTGCAACTTCAAGATTTAGCCCAACTGGTGGATTTTTATTCTGAAGAGTAAGGATGTCTAAATAGAGGGGTAATACCTCAACCCGAGATAATACTTGAAGAGAAAGCTGTCGCTCAGCTTCGACTTGTGCTTCTAATAATTTTCCATCGGCCATCATTTGCCGAATAACTGTAATTGGCTCTGCCATGCCCCTTCCTGTGGCACATTAAACACTTAATTTTATTATACTTTTAAATCAATTTTTTGGTTAAATAATTGGTCGAAAATGTGCTTGAAACGAAGTCCGGATCGTCTAAAATTTCTTTGTGTAAATTCAAGTTTGTTTGAATTCCACTCACTACGGTTTCATTTAAAACACGTTTTGCTCGGGTAATGCAATTAGCGCGATTATCAGACTGAACAATGATTTTTGAAATCATTGAATCATAGTAAGGTGGTACAGTATAACCGGTATAAATATAGTCGTCTGTTCTCACCCCAATACCACCCGGACGATGATAGTGAGTGATGTGACCGGGAGAAGGAAGCCCAGTTCTTGGATCTTCTGCATTAATCCTAAATTCCATAACATGATTACGGAAAATGATATCGGATTGTTTAAATCGACTTTGATCACCTTGAGCATGACGAATTTGCTCTGCAATCAAATCAATTCCTGTTCGACCTTCAGTTACAGGATGTTCTACTTGAATACGGGTATTCATTTCCATGAAATAAAATTTTTCCGTGTCTTGATCATATAGAAACTCAACAGTTCCAACAGAATCATAATCAACAAACTTAGCGAGCCTCACTGCAGCAGTGCAGATTTCTTCACGAATTTTTGGAGTTAGAACAGGAGAAGGGGCCTCTTCCAAAATCTTCTGGAATCTTCTTTGAATCGTGCAATCTCGTTCACCTAAATGAATAACACTTCCATGTTGATCAGCAAGAATTTGCACCTCAATGTGACGAGGATTTTCGATGTATTTTTCAATAAACAATGTTCCATCACCAAAGGCTGCCTTTGCTTCTTCTTGAAGTCGGGCCAAAGCAGGAAACAACTCATCAAAGTTATTAATACGTTTCATTCCACGTCCACCGCCACCAGCAGAAGCTTTGATAAGAACAGGAAAACCCATTTTCTCAACAGACTTTTTAATGTCGGCATCAGATGTTTCTTTAACGTAAATAGGCTCTAGAGTTGGTACTTTTGCTTTTTTAGCTGTTAGTTTTGATTCAATTTTATCGCCCATGGATTGAATGCATTTCACACTCGGTCCAATAAAAGTAAGTCCCCACTTTGCACACATATCTGCAAATCCCTCATTTTCAGAGAGGAAACCATAACCGGGATGAATGGCGTCTGCACCAGTGATATCGGCCGCTGATAAAATTTGAGGAATGTTTAAGTATGAAAGGGATGCTTTTGCAGGACCAACACAAACCGATTCATCGGCCATTTTAACATGAAGAGAATCTTCGTCAGCCGTTGAATGAACGCTAACAGTTTCAATACCCAACTCTTTACAACTTCTGATCACACGTATCGCGATTTCTCCACGGTTGGCGATCAGAACTTTCTTAAATTTTTTTATTTGAGGCTTCATTAATTAGGTTTAATTTTAAAAAGCGATTGTCCAAACTCAACCAAACTTTCGTTATCAACTGAAATCTCAACAATTTCCCCTGCAACGTCCGCGTCAATTTCATTCATGATTTTCATGGCCTCTAACACACAAAGGGTCTGACCAACTTTGACCTTGTCGCCTACTTTTACGTAGATTGCTTTACCTGGACCAGGAGAAGTATAAAAAGTTCCAACAAATGGTGATTTAATAACATGCAGACCAACATCTGAGTTTGTCATTTTCGCAGTCATCGATACCGATGGAGTAACGGGAGCTGAATGATAATTAACCATGGGTTGAGCATGATGAGTTGGAGCGGAACCACTTACGAAGCTTACAGAAACTTTATAATCCTTGCCCTCAACTTTAAGTTCAGCAACACCTTCATCTTTTGCAACTTTTACGATTTCTCTTAGTGTATCTAAATTCATAACTACACCTTAGCGCGTTCGATATAATCACCAGTACGTGTATCAATCTTAAGTGTCTCGCCTTCTTTAATGAATAATGGAACATTCACTTGCAAACCTGTTTCAAGCACAGCCTTCTTATTACCACCAGTAGCAGTGTCTCCACGCATACCTGGGTCAGTTGTCACAACCTTAAGATTGATGAAGTTTGGAAGTTCGATAGAGATTGGACGACCATTATAATAAAGGATGAAAACTTTAATACCTTCTTGAAGATAAAACTTATTTTCTCCAACCTGGTCGTGAGAGAGATGAACCATTTCAAATGAAGTCTGATCCATGAAATTATAACCATCGATATCACCGTAGTTAAATTCCATTTCTTTTTCTTCCATATCTGGCTTACCAACAGTTTCAACGCCTGCCTTGAAAGTTCTTTCGATCGTTTGGTTTGTTTCTAAGTTTCTGATTCTTGTTCTAACGAATGCAGAACCTTTACCTGGATTCACGTGTTGAAAATCAACGATGATCCATGGTTTGCCCTCGATCTCAATTTTAAGACCTTTTCTAAAATCCGTAGTTTGATACATAGGAGTATTCCTTTAATGGAGCTGCGACAATATCGCGACGTAATAACTCTGTTTTCCGAGTCCGCTCATTATGGCCGTAGCGGCTTTTGCCGTCAACAGCGTATGGCGGAACTCCTCGCGACGATAAAGTTGGCTAAGATGGACTTCAATTATTGGAATTTTAAGGATTTTCAGAGCGTCATGAATGACAACACTGGTATGAGAATATCCTCCGGGATTTATTACAAGAGCGTCAAAATGTTCTGTGAAGGCCCTCTGAATACGGCCAACAATTTCTCCTTCCACATTAGACTGGAACCATTCAATACTAGCTTTTCCTATCAGTTTTTCATCAGTCCATTTTGAAATTTCATCTAGTGTATCGTGCCCATAAACTTCTGGTTCACGTAAACCTAGCATATTAAGATTAGGTCCGTTGATAATCAAAATTTTTTTCATAACATTACCGGTGTTGAAGTGACTTTTCTTTTATAGCACCTAAAAAATGCCCGAAAGTTTGCTGGATTTTTAATTCTTTAGGAGACTTTGTTTTCACTTGGGTTTCAATGATTTGAATTAGTTCATCATGCCCCTCATCCCCACTCTCTACAAAGTTAGGACGATCTAAATCTTTCATCTTCATGACATAGGTCATTTTTTTAAGTGAAGCCTCGTCGTGCGGATTGAGTTCTAAGATTTTATTCAAGAGCTCAATAGCCTTATCAAAATATTTTTGAGAGCAATAAAGATCAATCAGAGTATGAGAAACAATGGGAGCTGATGGTGTTAATTCTTGGCCATTTACTTCCTCAATATCACCTTCTTCTTCAAATTCATCAGCGTAATAATCATCTTCAAGACTTCGTTCTGTTATCTTTTCATTTCTAAGAATGGGATGATCACCAAAACCAGATTTTTTCATGACCCAATCATCATCCGCGACTATTTTTTTTGGTTCGGGAACGGTGACCTCATCTAAGTCCGGACGATTAAAATCCACCTGCACCCAATCATCATCCAGACCCTGCGGAATTTGAGAAGCTACCATGTCCGGAGCTTTAACTAATTGATCCAAACTCAATTTTTTATGGCCCACCAGCAAATCATCTTCTAGCTTTTTTACTTGTTCAGCAAAAAATCGATCTTTAGGATTCATAAATAGGAGATATTTATAAGTTTCTAAGGCCTCATCCAAATAGCCTAAATGAAGGCAAGAAAGAGCAAAAACCTTTTGCAAAGAAATGTTATCGGCATTCTGGCCTATAATGGGACGTAGAGTATTATAAGTAAGCTCATACTTTTCTTGGTCATAATAACAATTGGCCAACACAATATACCCTAAGGTGTACTGAGGATTGTGACGTAATCCTTCTTTTAAAATCTTGTAGGCATCATCCAACATACCCAATCTACGAAAAGATTCCGCCAATGGTGCGAACACCTTTGATCGTGGATTTTTTTTATACATGCCGAAATATTTGGCCAATAAGGCCGATTGATTTTTCTTAACCGTCACAAGTTAACCTACTTATATTTCTGTCGATGACGAATTAGGTTTTGCCGCCTGCCTATCCGACATTCCAGCTTCTTCTTGATTCATAATCCTTGGGGTCATAAAGATAATCAACTCGTTTTTTGAAGTATCTGGCGCGTATGGACTTTTAAAGAGCCATCCTACCAATGGTAAATCCTTTAAAAATGGAACCCCTGAGCGAGTTTCAAGTGTAGAGGTTTGATAAAGACCACCAATAACCACAGTTGAACCGTTATCCACTAATACGTTAGTCGTAACGTTACGACGAGTAATGTTAGGCGGAGCATCGGCAGTCGGTCTAGTACCAAAAGCAGATTTTGAAAGGTTAATGTCCATTGAAATCGCCCCATCATTGGTTACTTGTGGGGTTACTCGCAGAGTTAAGTCAGCTGAAACGTTTTGAAAAGTTGCAGCAGCAGGTTGGTTACCTGTGGCAAGTTGCTGAACCCTGAAACTTGTTTGTTCGGCACTTGAAATCGTCGCGGCTTTCTTATTTTGAGTCACAACTTTTGGAGTCGAAATAATTCGGCCTTTAGACTCAGATTCCATTAATTGAAGATTTAAATCTAAGTTAAGTAGACGACGATAAATCCCGATGGTCATACCTAACACACCTGGCACTTCAGCCGTTGGCGCTGAACTAAAAGAGAAACCTGGACCTGAATCTACTCGCCCCGTTGTGTTTACGAAAGGATCATAACCGAAAGTAATACCTCGAGAGAGACCAATTCTTTTTGAATAACTCTCTGAGGCTTCAACAATTTTGGCCTCAATCAGAATTTGGGGTGTTTGAGTATCAAGAGTTTCAATGATCTTTTTGATTCTCTCCATAGATTCAACTGTATCAATAACAATCAAACTGTTCGTTCTTTCATCTGTCTGAAGTTTTGCACGGGTTGGAGTCAAATAATCTTTAATGATGGTTGAGATCGACCCAAGTGTTGAGTAGTTAATTAAAAAAACTCTAGTTACAAGTGGTTCAAGACCCTCTTTAAGTTGATCTGTTTTAATCTGTTCTTCGCGCTCTTTTGTTGCTGTCGAGAGAGTTTTCATGACTAAAATGTTTGAATTCTTAACTGCGACTAACTTTGATAAGCTCATAATGGTATCAAGCGCCTGGTCCCATGGAACATTTGTCAGAGTAAGGGTCAATGGTGAAGCCTTTGCCACTTCTTGATCAATAATAATGTTAAATCCTGAAGTATCCGCAATCATGTTAAGAAGATCAGGAATCGGTATGTCCTTCACATTAATTGAAATTCTTTTTCCAATGTATTTTTTGGGTCCAGATAAAGTAAGATTCGTAAGGATATCTTCAACGCGTGTGGATTTTGGAACGTTAAGGCCAATTGTATCTTCAGTCATGTTGCCTTTAGCTGTAGCACCCTCACTATTTCTGATTTTATTCTGTGAAAAAACACCAAAACGATTTTCAATATTAAGTACAATGCTTGTTCCTTTCATCTCTAATAGAGAACGGACATTGTCTCTCAATTGGATAGCAAAACGTACATCACTTTTAGTTCCAGGCTTTTTATACCCGGAAATAAAAACAGCACTCCCAGGAAATTCCGAGGTATCAATTCCTCTGAGATGTTTAGGTGAAACTTTTACGTTCTTCAGATCTAAAATAATTTGTTTATCTTCAGTAACGTGAAAGCGTTCTGCAAAAACATCTTTATCTGTCTCAATGACAAGTTTACTAATCTCGCCTTCTTGCACAAAATTTACATTTTTAATTTCTTGGGAGTAAGTAGTGCTTGAAATAAGGCCAGCTAAACCAATTACAAGGCATCGTGCTCTTTTCATAATTCTCATCCTTAAGAATGTACTCATTACTTAAATTGTAATTGATTATTTAGAAATAGGTATAACCGTTTCCAAATATTCTTCCTGACCGTATACGTTAATGATTTTCTCAACTAATATTATTCCCCCGGGCAAGATTGCTTTTAACTCAGCTTCATCTCTCCCGAGTTTCATACCTTCTTTGAGAATTACGACTGCTTTTTCACCTTTAAGATTCACCAACGCCCTTCTTTCTTTTCCGATAAGAACGCCAATAACCTTAATATCCTGGGGAGTGATATCTTGTACTGATGATTCTGCAATGTTGGTGTAGGAACCTTGGCCTGAAACAAAATAGCCTTGTTTTGAAGTTTTACCTTCACTCTTGGCCTGAGGGGCCTTAAATGGATCTCTCAATTCAAAAGGATTATCGATCTTGGTTTTATCCTTAAAAATATCCTTAATGTCATTTTTGATAGGGGCGGCGATGACCCCAACGTGCAAAAGAAGAATGATCAAGATTAGTTTCATGGATATTATTCCTTTCCAACTGCTTCAAAACCCCTGTCAACTTTAAAGCTCGGATTAAAACGGAAGGCCTCGATAACACCTTCGACTGTCAGTATTTGAAACTTACCCTTTTTCACATCATCAACTGCAGTAAGTTTGAGTTCTTTGATGTTATAAATTCTTGCGGCTCCACCAACTCTTTCAAGGAAAATAAGAAATTGAAGGAAAGTGCCCTTCGCTTTAATTAAATATTCTTTTGAAATATAATAAGTGTTGGTTTCTTCTTTGCCTGGATTTATGGAGGGATCCTTGATGTTTAGCAAACCCATTTCCTTATTAAAAAATGAAAGGATCTGGGAATCATTGATATCTGCAGGTAATTGTTTTTGCACACTCTCGATATTTTTGGCAACTTCTTCAACACGCAACTTAAACTCATCCGTTTTTTTTGTGGCTTCCTGAATTTCTTTCATTTTCTTTTGAGAATTTGCTATTTCAGTCTCAATACCTGAAACTTGTGACGTAATTGCCTCCAGCGCAACAACATGCTCATCGTATTGAACATAGGCCCCATAAATCCCATATACAAGGATCATGATGTGCACATTCCCAATAAAACTATTAACTAACTCTTTCATTGATCAAACCTTCCAATAGTAAAATTGACTTCAAAGGTTTCAATTCTTTTTTTGTCCGAAGCTCTCATTGTGCTATTGGTGTTTGCGATGTTTGACTCTTTAATAAATACAGAAGACCTAAGACTGTTTACGAAATTACCAATGCTCGTATAGTCAAAAGCCTCACCCTTAACCGTCATCAGGTCATTTTTGATTGAGATTTCTTTAATCCAAAGCTCTGCAGGAATATTTTTGGCCAGATACAGAAGAATATTTGAAGGGTTTTTCTTTTCCGAAATTGCCTGTTTAACCGCGGTAAGT